>JAUHYB010000390.1 GCA_030426745.1 bacterium | reverse complement strand
TGCTGCGCGTCGAGTTCGGCCGCGCGCAACGCTACGACTACCCGATCACCGTGCTGATGCTGGCGCTGGACCAGCTCGGCGCGCTGCGCGACGCCTCCGGTTACGAGGCGAAGGAAGAGGCGCTGGAGCGCATCGTCGAGGTGCTGCACCAGCAGACGCGCGGCAGCGACCTGGTCGGGCGCCTGCCCGACGACCGCTTGATGATCGTGGTGCCGCACACGCCGCCGGACCACGCCGAGGTGCTGGTCGACCGCTTGCTGGCGTCGGTGCGCGAGCTCGACGCGCCGGGGCTCGGCCACCTCAGCCTCTCCGCGGGCATCAGCAGCTGCGAGGCGGGCGGCACGCTCTTCCACGACGAGCTGCAACGCTGCGCCGAGACCGCGCTGGCGGACTCCATCGCGGGCGGCGGCGACCGCTGGACCTCGCGACCGCCGGAGACCGCGAAGTGAGGGTCCTGCTCGCCGACGACGAGGAGACGATCGCCGTCACCCTCGGGGACGCCCTCGAAGAGGCGGGCTACGACGTCGTCCACGCCGGCGACACCGACGCGGCGCTCGCCGCGCTGGCGGACGAGGACCTCCCGATCGACGTCGTCCTGACCGACATCCGCATGCCCGGCGCGGGCGGGATGGCGGTGCTGGAGCGCTCGGTCGAGCTCGACGCGGCGCGCCCGGTCGTGATCATGACCGGCTTCGCGTCCATGGACCAGGCCGTCGCGGCGGTCGAGATCGGCGCGTCCTTCTACGTGCAGAAGCCGTTCCGCAACGAGGCGATGGTGTCGATGGTCGACACGCTCGCGCGCGTGCGCGAGCTGCAACGCGAGAACGAACAGCTGCGCGGTCGGCTGGAGGCGTCCGACGGCTTCCGCGACGTGATCGGCCAGTCGGACGCGATGCGCGCCGTCTTCGAGCGCGTGCGCACCGTCGCGCCGACCGAGGCCACCGTGCTGATCGAGGGCGAGAGCGGCACGGGCAAGGAGCGCATCGCGCTGGCCGTGCACGCGCTGTCCGAGCGCGGCGACGGCCCGTTCGTGCCGATCTCCTGCGCGGCGCTGCCCGAGTCGCTGCTGGAGGCCGAGCTGTTCGGCTTCGAGAAGGGCGCGTTCACCGACGCGCGCAAGGAGCGCAAGGGTCGGTTCGAGCTCGCGCACGGCGGCACCCTCTTCCTGGACGACATCGACGACATGCCGCTGGCCGTCCAGGTCAAGCTGCTGCGCGTCCTGCAGGAACACACGGTCGAGCGCCTGGGCGGCGAGGAGACCCGCGAGATCGACATCCGCGTCGTCGCCGCGACGAAGGCGCCGCTCCTGGACCTGGTGCAGGAGGGGAAGTTCCGCGAGGACCTCTTCTACCGCGTGAACGTCGTGCCGGTGAAGTTGCCCGCGCTGCGCGAGCGCGCCGGCGACGTGCCGCTGCTCGTCGCGCACCTGATCGAGCGCCACGGCCGCGGCCGCGAGTACCGCGTGCCGCGCCCGACGATGAACGCGCTGGAGCGCTACCCGTGGCCCGGAAACGTGCGCGAGCTGGAGAACTCCGTGCAGCGCGCGATCGCGCTGGCCGGCAAGAAGTCGGAGCTGGCCACCGAGGACCTCCTGCCGCTGGACCCGCGCTGGCGCGGCGCGACCGAGGTCACCGACGAGATCCGCCCGCTGCGCGCCGTCGTGAAGGAGGCGGAGGCGCAACACATCCTGCGCGCGCTGGAGAAGACGGGCGGGCACCGCACGCAGACGGCGAAGTTGCTGGGCATCTCGCGCAAGGTCCTGTGGGAGAAGATGCGCGACTTCGACCTGGAGGCGCCGGGGAACTCCTGATGCGAGCCCCCGACCCGCCCCGCGACCTGCCGGTCGTCGACCTGCCCGCGGGCACGCTGGCGATCGCCGACCTGCACCTCGACCCGGCGAGCGCCGAGCACGCGCGGCCGTTCGTCGACTTCGCGGCGCGCGCGCGCGGCGCGCCGGCCCTGCTGGTCCTGGGCGACTTCTTCGACGCCTGGGTCGGCATCGCGCACGCCGAGCTGCCCGGCGCCGCGGCGACGGTGGCGGCCTGCGCCGACCTCGCGCGCGAGGGGACCGCGGTGCACGTCCTGCACGGCAACCGCGACTTCCTGCTCGACGCGAAGTTCGAGCGCCTGACCGGGGCGCGCGTGCACCCGCGCGGGATGCTGACGACGCTGGCGGGCGGCGAGCGCTGCCTGTGGATCCACGGCGACGAGCTGTGCACCCGCGACCACGCCTACCAGCGGCTGCGTCGCGTGCTGCGGTCCGGCCCGGTGCGCGGCGTCTCGCGCGTCCTGCCGCTGCCCGTCGGTCGCGCGGTGGCGCGGCGCCTGCGCGGGGCCTCGGTGCAGGCGGTCGCCGCGAAGCTGCCCGAGGAGAAGTCGATCCAGGCGTCGGCGGCGGACCGCTGGTGCCGCGAGGTCGGCGCGCCGCGCGTGGTCTGCGGCCACGCGCACGAGTACCGCGACGAGGCGCTCGACGGCGGCGGCCGGCTGACCGTGCTGGGTGCCTTCGGCGGCGACCGGGACCTGGCGGTGGTCGGCGCGGACGGCGGCCTCGAGTTCCGCTCGGCGGCGGCGCACCGCTAGGAGCCGCCGCCGCTCGCGACGCGGACTCCCTCGCGACGCGGACTCCCTCGCGACGCGGACTCCCTCGCGCCGCGGCGGCTTTCCAGCGCCGACCTGGAGCGCCCGGGCGGGTCGCCGTACCATCGCGCGCCGTTCCGCACGCTCACCATGATCATCGCCATCGACGGTCCGGCTGCCGCCGGCAAGAGCACGATCGCGCGCCGCCTGGCCTCGGCGCTCGACCTCGCCTTCCTCGACACGGGCGCGATGTACCGCGCGGTGACCTGGGCGGCGCTGGAGCGCGACGTGCCGACCGCCGACGCGGAGGGCTGCGCGCGGCTCGCGCAGGAACTCGACCTCGACTTCGACCCCGAGGGGCGCATCCTGATCGACGGTCGGCCGGGCGAACCGGGCATCCGATCGTCCGCGGTCGACGACGCCGTCTCGCAGGTCTCGGCGCACCCCGCCGTGCGCCGCGCGGTGGTGCCGAAGCAGCGCGAGGTCGCCGAGCGCCGCGGCGTCGTCGCGGAGGGCCGGGACATCGGGACCGTGGTGTTCCCCGGGGCCGACCACAAGTTCTTCCTGGTGGCGAGCGCCGAGGAGCGCGCGCGCCGCCGCGCCGCCCAGATCGGTCGGCCCGAGGAGCAGGCGACGATCGAGGCCGCGCTGCGCCGCCGCGACGAGCTCGACTCGACGCGCGCGGACTCGCCGCTGGTGCGCGCGGACGACGCGGTGCTCGTAGAGACGGACGGCCTGGGCGTGGACCAGGTCGTCGAGGCGCTCCTCGCGCACGTCCGCGGAGTGCGCTCGTGACCACGGTGAAGGTCGCCGGCGACCGGACGCCCGTGCTGGTCGAGAAGACGCTGAC
>JAUHYB010000389.1 GCA_030426745.1 bacterium | reverse complement strand
GGCCGGCGATCAGGAGCTCCTCGAGCGGCCCGGACACCGTCGCGTCGACGTTCGCGCGCACGCGCGTGCCGCCGTGGCGCACCAGCAACAGGTCGTCGCCGACGAGCCGCGCGTCCAGCACCAGGCCGGCGTCGGCGAACTCGATCGTGCCGGACAGCTCGAAGTCCGCGCCGCCCAGCTCGCCGCGGAAGCCGACCAGCTCCAGGCGGCGGCCCTCGAACAGGAGGTCGGCGGAGACCTCGGCGATCGACGGCAGCGTGCCCAGGCGCGCGCTGCCGTCGGTCAACGACGCGGACCCGTGCAGGCGCGGGTCGACCGCGAAGCCGTCGATCGACAGGTCGGCGTCGAACACGCCCGTGCGCACCGGACCCGGGTCGACGCCGAGGCGCGTCAGCTGGACGGCCACGCGTTGCCAGTCGAAGGCGCGCGTCGCCAGGGAGAGGTCCAGCTCCGTGTCCTCCGCCGCCGTGCGCGCGTCCGCGATCCACGCGCGCGGGTCGGTGGGACCGCGCAGCTCGCCCACGAGCCGCACGGCTTCCGCGCCGTCCAGGCTGGCCTCGCCGCGCGTCACCGCCAGGCGTCGGTCGGAGAGCTGCAGCTCCACGTCGACGTCCGCGGGGCCGACGGCGGGCCGGTCCGCGTCCGGGATCCAGTTCAGCTCGTCCAGGCCCAGCCGCAGCGAGCCCCGGGGCGCGCCGGTCGTGCCGGACAGCTCGAGGTCGACGTTCAACGCGCCGCTGGACGTCGGGTACCCGAGCACCACGCCCAGGTGCGCCGCCAGCGCGGGCCCCGAACGCAGCTCCAGCGTCAGCTCCTCGTCGGGCAGCCACTCGTCCGCGAGCGGCGCGAGCGCGACGTCGGCGTAGCCCTCGACCAGGACGCCGTCCTGGTTGGCCAGCCCGAGCCGCTGCACGGTCAGCCGACCGTCGGCCTGGTTCGCGCGCAACTCGACGTCGACCGGCGGCCCCGTGCCCGGGCTGCGCACGCCGCGCACGCGCAGGTCGGCCGAACCCGCGGCGCGACCGTCCTCGACGGCGAACGACACGTCGCCGTCGAGGCCGTCCAGCGCGAACTCGCCGAACTCGCGGCCGCGCAGCAGCCGGTCCACGCGCAGGTCGCGCGTGGACATCTCGACGACGCGCCGAGCCGGGCCCCAGTCGAGCGTCAGGTCGAGGCGCCCCGCGCTGCCGAGGAGGTGCAGGTCCTCGACGATCGTCGTGCCGTCGTCCTCGCGGCGCAGCTCGGCCGGGCGCTGCAGCTCGAGGTCCGCGTCGTCGACCGACACGCGCAAGCGCTCGAGTTGCACGGACCGCAGCTCCCGCTCGGCGTCGAAGCCCAGGTCGCCCGCCAGCTGCAGGCTCGCGGCGCGCTCGATCAGCTCCAGCTCGTCGAGCCGCAGGTCACCGCCGCGCACCGCCGCCGCGACGCGCGCCGAGACCAGGCTGTACCCGGCGACCTCCAGGCCCTCCGAGGTCAAGCTGACGCTGCCGTCCAGCGCGTCGAGCGGCCCGTCCAGCGACACCGCGCCCTTCGCGCTGCCGACGATGCCCGCGCTCGGCACCAGCCGGTCCAGCGCGTGCACGTCGACCGAGAGCCGCACGGCGGCCAGGCGACGGTCCTCCCAGTCCCAGGTGCCGACGCCCTCGATGCGACCGGCGGGTCCTTCGCTGGACAGGTCGGACACGACGACGACGGGCGGGGTCACGCCCGCGGACAGGCGCAGGTCGCCCAGCTCGTGGTCCTCGACCGTCACGCGCTCACCGACGAGCACGCAGCGCAGCTCCGGCCCTTCGCCGCGGTCGAGGTAGGTGATGTCGCCGGCGAGCGAGCCGCTCCAGCTGCCGGCGGAGACGAGGCGCCCGAGCTCCGACAGGTCGTCGAAGTCGGCCTCGAGCTCCACGCGCCGCGGCGCGTCGGGCGTCGGGTCGGGGGGCACGACGCCCGCGCGGATCGTCATGCGACCGCCGACCGTGTCGAGCGTGCCGCGCTCGACCAGCAACACGCCGTCCGCGACGCGCGCGGAGAGCCGCAGGTCGTGCGCGGGCGGCGGTTCCTCCGGCGCGGGCACGCCGGCCAGCGCCGCCAGCGCGGGCACGTCGCGCGCCTCGGCCTCCAGGTGGAATCCGAAGTCCGCCATCGACACGCCGCCGACGCGCCAGAACGCGTCGTCGATGCGCAGGCGGTTCCGCGACTGCTCGATGGAGAGCGCGTCGGACACCAGGCGCCCGTCCGCCAGCCGCACCTCGCCGTCGAGCGCGATCAGCGGCGCGCCGTGCAGCGACATGTCGCGGCCGGTGACGCGCGCCGTGCCCGTCGCGTCCGCGAGGTCGCCGTTCGGCAGCGACCAGCTGCCGTCCATGTCGACGTATCCCGCGGGGTCCAGCTCGGCCGGCAGGAAGCCCGCGATCCACGGCAACGCGAACGCCTCGACGTCCAGCTCCCCCGACCAAGCGCCGTCCACCAGGCGCGCGGTCGCGCTCGCGCGCGCGCCGCGGGCCTCCAGGTTCACACCGAAGCGCGCCGCGCCCGCGGACAGCTCCGCGATCTCGGCGTAGCCCCCGCGCACGATCGCCTCGCCGTCGACGACCAGGCTGACCGCGTCCCAGTCGCCGCCGTCGTAGTCCGCCTCGATCGCGCCCTGGCGCAGCGGCTCGTCGCCGGTGTACCCGCCGCCGCGCAGCTCGCGGAAGCGCAGCGAGACGCGGCGGCGGTCCTCGGTCTCCAGCGCCAGGCCGGTGACCGCGATCGGATCCGGCGTCACGCCGACGAGCTCGAACACGCCGTCCAGCACGGACAGCTCCGGCAGGCGCTCGGGCAGCCGCGGCATGCGCGCGACGCCGCCGCCCCCCGCGTCCGGCTCCGCGTCCGACGACCCGCTGACGTCGATCAGCACGCGCGGCCGCGTCAGCTCCAGCGCCTGCACCGCGCCGATCGGGTCGTCGAGGAAGCGCGTGGCCCGGTACCGCGCGTCGACCCACGGCAGGTTGACGTCCAGCCAGGGGTCGTCGCCGGGCGCGCGCAGCAACACGCCGCGCGCGGCGAAGCGCGACCAGCCGGCGGCTTCCACGTCCTCGACGCGCAGCTCGAGCCCGGCGAAGCGCCGCGTCAGCGACGGTCCGAAGCGCTCGATCGCGAACGGCAGCCACGCGTTCGGCCAGGCGACCGCGCCCACGGCGACGAGCAGGAAGCCCAGGACGACGCGGCGTCGGGTGATCCAGCGGCGGCGCGCGCGGCGCTCCTTACGAGTGGCGGACGACATCGAGGGGCGGCGCGGGCGCCGCCGAGCGGGGAGTCTAGCCGCCCGCGCGCTCGGTTCCGAGTCAGCGCGCGCCCGCTTCTCCCGCGCCGTCGCGGGCGCCCCGCAAGGCGTCCGACACGCGGTCGAGGACGGCGCGGCTGCGCGCGAGCCCGCCCGGCCGGCTGCGCCGCGT
>JAUHYB010000388.1 GCA_030426745.1 bacterium | reverse complement strand
CGGCAAGGCCGCGCGCGTCGCGTGCGGCGGCGACGGGGACTTCGCGCTGGAGGCCGCGATCGTCGGCATCGTCGACGACTTCGACGTGCCGGACGCGCCGGAGCACTGGCGGAGCGAGCGCTCGCCTGCCGCGGGAGGCAAGGCCTGATGCTGGTCGCGAACGTCGTCGGGACCGTGTGGTCCACCAAGAAGGACGCGTCGCTCACGGGCGTGCGCCTTCTGGTCGTGCAGCCGATCCTGGCGGACGGCGCGACGTCCGCCGAGACGATGGTCGCCGCCGACACGATCGGCGCCGGCATCGGCGAGCGCGTGCTGGTCGTCTTCGGCCGCGCCGCGCGACACGCGATCGGCAAGGGTCACGACATCGGCTTCCAGACGGCGGTCGTCGGCATCGTCGACCGCATGGAGCTGCAGGACGGGCGCACCGTCGGCACGGTCGCCGAGCTGGACGAACCGCCGACGCGCTGAACGAGAGACACGCCGCGCGCGCGCCGCGCGCGGCAGGAAAGAGAACGCCAATGAACCGCAACGACAAGAACCCCGCCATCCGCGACGGCCAGGAGATGGGCCCCGCGATCGGCTTGTTGGAGCTGTGCTCCGTCGCGCGCGGCATCGAGGTCGCCGACGCCCTCCTGTGGGAGTCGAACGTCGAGATGCTGTTCAGCGAACCGGTGCAGCCGGGCAAGTACGTGATGCTGTTCACGGGCAGCATCGACGACCTGACGTCCGCGGTGCGCCGCGGCGCGGAGATCGCCGGGTCCGACCTGGTCGACCAGCTGTTGATCCAGCAGGTGCACCCGCAGGTCGAGCTGGGCCTGCGCCGCGAGGGGTCGATCAACGGCACGCTCGACGCGCTGGGCGTGATCGAGACGACGACCGTCGCCGCCGCGATCACCGCCGCGGACGCCGCGCTGAAGACGGCGACCGTCGACATGCTGGAGCTGCGCATCGCGAACGGCCTGGGCGGCAAGAGCTACTTCACGCTGACCGGCGAGGTCTCGGACGTGCGCTCGTCCGTCGCCGCCGGCGCGCGCATGGCGTCGGAGCGCGGCCTCCTGTCGCGCGACGTCGTGATCGCCCGCCCGCACCCCGACCTCGTCCGCCACCTGTAAGGACGCGCGACCGATGGCCGGCAAGCGACTCGTCACCGAGGAAGACGTGCGCCGCATGGCGCCGGGAGGCGTGTTGCGCCTCGACTCGGGCACGATCGCGACGCCGTCCGCGCTCGACGCCGCGCACGAGCGCGGCATCCGCGTGCAGCGCGGAGGCGCGCCGGCGCCGGCCGCGACCGCGGGACCGTCGAAGGCCGCGTGCGACGCGCCGCGGCGCGAGTGCCTGTGGCACGCGATGCTCGAGCAGGACGGCACCTACGTCGTCCAGGTCGTGAACGGCCGCGCGCAGGTCACGCGGCTCGAGAACACGGGACCCGTCCCCTTCGGCACCGACTCGGTGCAGGACCACCACGCATGACTCGCCGATTCCTCACCGCCGAGGACGTCCGCCGCGCCGGCGGGACAGAGATCGTCGTCGACGCCGACACCGTCGTCACGCCGCAAGCGCTCGAGGTCGCGAACCAGTCGGGCGTCACGATCCGCACCGCCGGCGGCGCGTACGCCGAACCGCAGCCCGACCGCGGACCCGACTCGGAGCGCGCCGTCACCAAGCTGCGGCAGATCCCCGAGCCGGCGTCCGCGCTGGCGGGCCGCGGCCTGATCGTGACCGTCGTCGGCTGCAACCGCCCCGGCGTGCTGGCCGAGGTCTCCGCCGCGATCGCGCGCCTGGGCGGCAACGTGAACGACATCTCGCAGAAGATGGTCGACGCGTACTTCCACATGGTGTTCGTCGTCGAGCTGGGCGGCGCGGCGAACTTCGGCGACGTGAAGCGCGAGCTCGAGGCGATGGGCGGCGACGGCGACTTCGCCGTCAGCGTCATGCACGAGCGCGTCTTCCGCTTCATGCACCGCGTCTAGCGAGCGATCGATGGCCTTCACCGAACAGGAGATCCTCGAGACGGTGCGCATGGTCGCGCTCGAGACGCTCGACATCCGCACGACCACGCTGGGGATCAGCCTCTTCGACTGCGCCGACCCGGACCTCGAGAGCACGTGCGAGAAGGTGTACACGAAGATCGTGCACCACGCGCGGCGCCTCGTGGAGGTCGCGGAGTCGATCACGGGCGACTACGGCATCCCGATCATCAACAAGCGCATCGCCGTGACGCCGATCTCGTGGATCGCGTCGGCGTCGGGCGCGACGGACCTGGTGCCGCTGGCGCGCGCGCTGGACGCCGCTGCCGACGAGGTGGGCGTCGACTACATCGGCGGCTTCTCCTCGTACGTGCACAAGGGCTTCACGCGGTCCGACGACGCGCTGTTCGCGTCGATCCCGCAGGCGCTGGCCGAGACCGGCCACGTGTGCTCGTCGCTGTCGCTCGGGTCGACGAAGGCCGGCCTGAACATGGACGCGATCGCGCGCTTCGCGCAGGTGACGCTGGACACGGCGAACCTGACGGCGGCGGACGGCGGCCTGGGGTGCGCGAAGCTCGTCGCGTTCTGCAACGTCGTCGAGGACAACCCCTTCATCGCCGGCGCGCACCTGGGCGTCGGCGAGGCCGAGACGGTGCTGAACGTCGGCGTGTCCGGCCCGGGCGTCGTGCGGTCGGCGCTCGAGCGGCTGGGTCCCGACGCGGACCTGCTGGCCGTCGCCGAGACGATCAAGCGCACCGCGTTCAAGGTGACGCGCATGGGCGAGCTCGTCGGCCGCGAGGCCGCGTCGCGCCTCGGCACCAGCTTCGGCATCGTGGACATCTCGCTGGCGCCGACGCCGGCGGTGGGGGACTCGGTCTCCGACATCCTCGAGCTGATGGGCGTCGACCGCACCGGCGCGCCGGGGACCACGGCGGCGCTCGCGCTCTTGACCGACGCGGTGAAGAAGGGCGGCGCGATGGCGTCGTCGTCGGTCGGCGGCCTGTCCGGCGCGTTCATCCCCGTGTCCGAGGACCAGGGCATGATCGACGCGGCGAAGGACGGCGCGCTCTCGCTGGCGAAGCTCGAGGCGATGACGACCGTCTGCTCGGTCGGCCTCGACATGGTCGCGGTGCCGGGCGACACGCCGGTCGACGTGATCACCGGCATCGTCGCGGACGAGATGGCGATCGGCATGGTCAACAACAAGACGACCGCCGTGCGCATCATCCCCGTGCCCGGCAAGGGGCCCGGCGAGACGGTGGAGTGGGGCGGCCTGCTGGGCACCGCGATCGTGCAGGATCCGGGCGCGTTCGGGTGCCGCGGCCTGCACGCGCGCGGCGGGCGCTTGCCGGCGCCGATCCAGAGCTACCGCAACTGAGCGTCCCACGCCGCGCGGGAAAGTACCGAGCCGGGCTCGTTTTTTCACCGGCGACCGCGCGCCGCGGGACGTGGGCTTCGCCCGCGTCCCGCGGCGCGCG
>JAUHYB010000387.1 GCA_030426745.1 bacterium | reverse complement strand
ACGGCCAGGCGGTGGCCCTCGGTCTCGATCGTCGCGCCCGCGCCGTCGGTCGGCAGTTCCGCCAGCGGCATCAGCGGGACCCAGCGGACGGCGTCGTCGGTGGTCGAAGCGTGCTCGGAGCTCATGGGCGCAGTCTACGAGGTGGGCGGCGCGAACGCAGCGCGCCCGCGCGACTACAATCGCCCCCTCGCCGATGCCCGACCCCCGCCCCGCTCTCGCTTCCTGGCAGCGCCCGCTGCCGACGCGCCCCGCCTTCGTCGCGCTGTGGGCCACCGGCCCCGACACGGCGACGGACGGTGTGTTCCGCGTGCAGGCGTTGCGGCCGGCCGAGGACGGCGGGTGGGAGTCCTTCGCGAACTGGGCGCGGCCGTTCGACGGCGAGGAGGACGCCGGCGCGACGCGGCGCATGACGCGCGAGTTCGGCGCGACGTCCGCGGACCTCGAGGGCGCGCCGGCGGCCGCGGAGGCGTGGGCCGAGCTGCGCGCGTTCCTGGGCGAGCGGCCGGTGGTCGCGCTCGACGCCGAGGCGTTGGAGGCGTGGGACGGCCGGTACGCGCGCGGCGCCGCGCCGCTGGGCGAGCGCGTCGGCCTGATCGACCTCGCGGGGCTGCTGTTGCCCGGCCGCCTCGCCAGCCGGCGCGAGGGCCTGATCGACGCGCTGTGTCACCGCGAGTCCGGCGCGCCGCCCGCCGCCTACTCGCCGGAGGAGCTGCAGGCCGCGCTGGCCGGGCTGGTCGAGCGGTTCCTCGGGCTGGAGGACGAAGCGCGCGCGATCGCCGCGATCGGGTACGGCGCGACGCACGCGCGGCTGTCCGCGGTCGACGACGCGGCGACGCGGCGGCTCGGGCTGGCGCTGCGGCTGGTCGACCAGCCGTCCGCGTGGCGCGCCAGCGCCGACGGCGCGCTGTTCCACGGCGACCGCCTGCGCGACGGCGCGCTGTCCGACCACGGCGACGACGAGCACGAGCTGATCGACCACGCCGACGCGCTGGAGCCGCGCTGGACCGACGAGCTGCGCCGCGTCGCGCCGGTCGAGACGTTGCCGCCGCGCAGCGACGGACCGACGCCCTTCGACCCGGGCGACCGCTCGTTGCTCGACGACTGCTTCCAGCTGCACCTGCCCGCGGCCTTCCCCGGCGGCGCGGGCTCGTACCGCGAGAGCCAGCACCGCGTCGCGACCGAGGTCGCCGACTGCCTGGGCGGTCGACGCGACGGCGCCGCGCGCCTGCTCCTGGTGCACGCGCCGACGGGCACGGGCAAGACGCTCGCGTACCTGCTGCCGATGATGCTGTGGGCGAAGCGCCACGGCCTGCGCACCGCCGTCGCGACGTACACGCGCGCGCTGCAGGAACAGGCGATGGAGCGCGAGGTGCCGCGCGCGCTCGGCGCGCTCCGGCGCGCGGGCGTGTCGGGCGAGGTGCGCGTCGCGATGCTGAAGGGCCGCGAGAACTACCTGTGCTGGCGCGCGCTGCGGCTGGCCGCGCCGGACGACAGCGCGGGCGCGGAGGAGTGGCTCGCCTGGACGCAGCTCGCGCTGTTCGGCGCGTCGGACGTCGACGGCGACCTGAACCGCTTCCCCCACCGCGCGCCGTTCGCGCTGGATTCGGCGCGCGCCTACCGCGCGGCGATCGGCGACCTGGTGCGCGCGGCGCGGGCGCAATCGAGCTGCTGCCGACAGCGCGAGGACAAGCAGACGTGCGCCGCGGAGGTCGCGCGCGAGCGCGCGGCGCGCAGCCACGTCGTGATCACGAACCACTCGTTCGCGCTGGCGCGCCAGGACCTGTTCTGTCACCTGGTGTTCGACGAGTGCGAGCACTTGCACGACCAGGCGCACGCGGCGTGGAGCCGCACGCTGGCGATCAGCGCGGCGACGCGGCTGTTGGACCAGCTGCACAGCGACGGGCGGTGGCGCTCGCGCTCGCTGCTGGTGCGCTGGAACAAGCGGCTGCCGATCGGCGGCGAGGCGCACGCGACCCTGCGCGAGGCCGTCGAGTGCACCGACGAGTCGCGCGTCGCCCTGCGCGCGCTGACGCGGGAGGTCGAGGCGTTCCTGCGCTGGCGCCGCGACATCGAGCGGTCGCGGGACGCGCGCGACGACCACTCCTTGTTGCGCGAGTACGTCGACGACCCGCGCGGCGAGGACCTTGTGCGCGCGCGCGTCGGGTGGCAGCGCGCGGCGAACCGCCTGGACGCGCGGCTTTCGGAGCTGGCAGAGCACGCCGAGAAGCTGAAGGCGGGGCGGACCGCGCGCCTGCGCCGCGGGCTCGACCTGGTGCGCGCGGACCTCGCCGAGCAGCTCGAGGCCGTCAACGCCTGGATCCCGCTGTCCGACGGCGCGCCGCGCTTCTCGCCGCAGACCTTCTACGACGTCGAGGAGACGCCGGGCGGCGACCTGGTGCTGGCGGCGCGCGTGTTGTTGCCGGACGAGTACCTCGGGCGCTTCTACTACCCGCAGTTGCAGACGGGGATCCTGCTGTCGGCGACGACGTGGTTGCGCGGCGGCTTCGAGTCGCAGTCGGCGTACCTCGGGCTGTCGCGCGCGCAGGCGCCCGGGCCGGAGGAGGAGCGCGAGGCGTGCGAGCTGGACACGATGCGCGCGCCGGAGGTCTTCGACTACGAGCGCGTCGTCACGCTGCTGCCGCGCGACGCGCCGCACCCGTCGCGCGACAAGGCGGCGCACCTCGCGTACCTGCGCAAGTTCGTGTGCGAGCTGGGCGAACGCACGCGCGGCAGGATGCTCGTGCTGCTGACGAACGCCGAGGACACGCGCCGCCTGGGCGAGGAGCTGGCGGGCTTCTTCCGCGCAAGGCGGATCCCGCTCTACTACCAGGGCATGCCGGGCGTGTCGAAGGAGGAGCTGGGCGAGCTGTTCCGGCGGCGGACGGACTCGATCCTGCTGGGCGTCGACACCTTCTGGTACGGCGCGGACTTCCCCGGGGAGACGCTCGAGTACCTGGTCATCGCGCGCCTGCCGTACGGCGTGCCCGACCGCTACCACCACGCGCAGTGCGCGACGCTGGGGGTCGGCGAGCAGCGCCGGCGCATCTACCTGCCGCGCTCGCTGGCGAAGTTCCGCCAGGGCTTCGGCCGCCTGATGCGCTCGAGCGCCGACCGCGGCTGCGTGTTCCTGATGGACCCGCGCCTCGCCGAACCGCGCCACCGCATGTTCCTGGACGAGCTGCCGCTGGCGCGCGACTTCCGCGGCGCGCAACCGGGCGCGAAACTCGTACGCGGCGACACCGACCACTGCATCCGCGCCGCCCTCGTCCACATGGGCATGCTGACCGAATCGAAGCGCCGCGGCTTCGACGTGGCGCCGCCCCCGACGGTCCCGGACGTCGACGTGGACGAGCTGCCGTACTGAGCGGGAAAGTACCGAGCCGGGCTCGTTTTTTCACCGCCGCCGCCGCGCTCCGAGCCGGCGCCGAAGGCGCCGGCTCGGAGC
>JAUHYB010000386.1 GCA_030426745.1 bacterium | reverse complement strand
GCGTCGAGCGAGAACTCGCTCAAGAACGGAATCCGCGAGAGCGATTCGTCGCCGAAGACGCCGGTGCCGTCGTTGATCAGGATCTTGTCGCCGGGCGGGAAGTTGGACCAGCCGACGTTGGCGAAGACGATGTCGAGGTCGCCGTCGCCGTCGATGTCGCCCAGCACCGGCGTCCGGGGCGTCGCTCCTACCGCGTATGCCGCGCCCGGACCGAAGCTCCCGGCACCGTCGCTCAGCAGCACGAGCACCTCGAGGCCGCTGGACCGTCCGACGACCAGGTCCGGGTGCCCGTCGTCGTCGAGGTCGCCGAGCGCGAGGCCCGCGGGCGCCGACCAGGCGGTCACCGCGAGCGAGGCCGCGAAGCCGCCGGCGCCGTCGCCGAGCAGGACGGCGAGGTCCGCGCTCACCAGGCTCGAGGTGATCAGGTCCGTCACCCCGTCGCCGTTCACGTCCCCCGCGGCCAGGTCCGCGCAGAAGATCGAGCACGCGTACGCGACGGGCGGCGAGAACTCTCCCGCGCCGTCGCCGAGCAGCACCGCGAGCGTCACGCCCAGGTTCGGCGCGACCGCCAGGTCGAGCGCTCCGTCACCGTTCCAGTCCCCGACCTCCACGAAGGAGGATCCGGCGCCGGTTCCCAGCGCGACGCCGACCGGGAACTCGCCCGTCGGTCGCAAGCAGTCGGGGACTCCGGCGCGGGCGGTCGAGGAGATCGCGAGCAGCGAGCCGGCGGCCAGCGAGAAGGTCAGGGCGCGAGCGAGTCGGATCCGGCGCATGTCGAGTCTCCCGTTGTCGACGATGGGCGAATGCGGAGCGCGCCGCGGCGCGCGCCCCGTTCACGGACAGCTCGACGCTAGCACGCGGACCGTCCAGCGCTAGGAAGTCCCTACGCCGGACGCGCGTCGCCCCCCTGCCGGCCCCTTCGCGGACCCGAGGAGTCTCGGCTAGCCGCGCTCCCCGGCGCTCGCGCGGTACTCCGCCACCGGCACGCCGCCCACGCCCCAGTCCTCGAGCTCCACCTCGTCGATCACCACGAAGGTCGTGCGCGGGTCCTTCCCCAGCACCCGGACCAGGAGGTCCGTCGTCCCGCGGATCAGCTCCGCCTTCTGCGCCGGCGTCGCGCCCTCGCGGGTGATGCGGATGTTCACGTACGGCACGTCGACTCCTCCTCGCTCGCGCGCAGCTCGTAGTGGAAGACCTTCGAGACGATGCTCCAGCGACCGGCGTCGTGGATCAGCGTCAGGAAGTCGGTGAAGTCGCGGTCGCCGATCGAGCAGCGCACGCGCGCGAACGCGGTGCTCGGCCCGGCGAACCGCACCTCGTCGACCGCGTCGCGGCGCGGCTCGCCCCGGCTCTCCGGGGACGGCCGCGCAGCGACGACAGGCAGGTACTCGTCGCGCGTCTTGTGCACGAGGTCCTCGTCCGTCGCGCAGACGTAGACCGCGCGCGGGTGCAGCGCGCGGCGCAGGAGGTCGACGTCGCTGCGGTACAGGCCGTCGAAGTAGACCTGCAGCACCGCGCGCACCTCGCGCTCGGCCGCGGCGGGATCAGGCACCGGCCGCGCCCTGTTCCAGCAAGCCCTCGGCGCGCAACGCCGCCCGCACGCTGTCGCGCTGCGCCACGCGCTCGCGGTAGGCGGCGACGTGCGGCCAGCGCGCGAGGCCGAAGCCCAGGCGCTCGGCCCACCCCGTGATCACGAACGCGTAGGCGTCCGCGATCGTGAAGGCGTGGCCGGTCAGGTACGCGCGCCCGTCCGACAATCGGCGCTCCAGGCGGTCCATGCGCGACGAGAGGACGTCGAGGGCGGCCGCGCGGTTCGATCCTTCCAGCTTCAACTTGAAGAAGGGCGAGAACGACTTGTGCAGCTCCGACGCCAGCCAGTTGAGCAGCGCGTTGAACTCCGCGCGCTCCAGCGTCGCCGGCCGCGGCGCGAGGCCGCTCGCGGGGTTTCGGTCCGCCAGGTACTGGTTGATCGCGACGCCCTCCAGCAACACGGTGCCGTCGTCCAGCTCCAGCGCCGGCACGTAGCCGTGCGGGCTCTTCGTCCTGAAGTCGACGCCGCTCTCCGTCATGCCCGTCGCGCGGTCGACCGCGTCGAGGTCGCAGCGGACGCCCAGCTCCTGCAGCACGATGTTCACGGCCTGCGAGCACGCGCCCGCCTTGTAGTAGAGTCTCATGTCCGGGGTTCCTTTCCCGCGCCCCGCTCGGGCGCGACGCGCGAAGATGGTCGCGCGCCGTGTCCATCGCAACCGCCCACCTCGATCCTCCGCGAGGTTCGGGTTACCGACCGGAAACCACCCGCCATGCCGCTCAGCCTGCGCAAGAACCACAGCCCCGAGCCGCCCGAGCCCTGCGCGCTCACGCAGTGCTTCTCCTTCCTGGCCGGCCAGTGGGCCCCCAACGTCATCTGGCACCTGCGGGCCGGGCCGCGCCGCTTCGGCGAGCTGCGCCACGACATCCCGCCGATCTCGGCGAAGGTGCTCACCACGCGCCTGCGCGAGCTGCAGGAGCGCGGCATCGTCGAGCGCCACGAACGCGCGACGTCGCCGCCGTCGGTCGAGTACTCGTTGACCGAGCTGGGCGCGGAGCTGCTGCCGGCGCTGGAGGCGATCGTCTCGGTCGGCGAGCGGTTGAAGGCGCGGGGCGCGCGGAGCGCGTAGGCGGCAGGATCAGTCCGTCGCCACGTCCTCCGGCGGGAGCGCTGCACGGGCCGCATCCTCCACCACCACGCCCACGTCCGCGAAGCGCGCGCGGGCGCGCCGCAGGGCGACGAGGAACCAGACGACGGTCAGCACCTCGCCGACGCTGCCCAGGAACGCGATGCCGAGCAGCGCGACGACGGTCGTCGAGCGCCAGACGCGCAGCAGCGCCGGGTGCGCGTCGACGTCGCGCAGCGCGAGCCAGGCCAGCGGCCAGGTGAGGACGCCGAGGATCAGCGCCGCGGCGAGCAGCGCGCGGAGCTCCAGCTCCCACGAGCTCGCGCCCCAGCTCGACGCGTGCATCGGGATGCGGTGGTCGACCTCCATGTGCGTCAGCCAGTTGCCGAACAGCCACACCAGGCCCGCGATGACGGTCCAGCCGACGATGCAGGCCGGGAGGAAGTCGTAGAGCGGCGCCGGTTCGCGCGGCGCGTCGTCGTGCTGCGCCGTCATCGTCTGATCCATCGGTTCGTCATCGTTCGATCCATCGGTAGGTGCGCACCAGCCCGTTCGCGTGCTCGCTGATCAAGAGCTCCGCGCGCCCGTCGCCGTCCAGGTCCGCCAGCGCGCAGCCGCGCGCGCGGCCGTCGAAGCGCTGCCGGCCGGCTTCCACGAGGCCGTCGGGGGTGCCGCGCAGCAGCGCCAGCTCCTGCTCCGTCTCCCCCAGCACGACCACGTCCAGGCGCCCGTCGCCGTCGACGTCGCCGACCGCCAGGTCGTTCGAGCGCTCCGGCAAGCCGGTGTGCGGCGAAC
>JAUHYB010000385.1 GCA_030426745.1 bacterium | reverse complement strand
GCCGGTGCCGGTGCTGTTCCTGGCGGCGAACAGCTTCGTGCTGGGCGGCCTGGTGCGCTACGGCCTGTCGCGGCTGCGCGGGCGCGCCGCGGCGGACCAGCGGGAGCGCGAAGCCGCATGACGGGCGCGCGGACGCACCGGCGCGCCTTCGTCGCGCTGGGCGCGAACCTCGGCGACGCGCGCGCGACGCTGGAGCAGGCGGCGCTGGACCTCGACGCGGTCTCCGGCGTGCGCGTGACGCGCGTCGCGGATCCGGTGCGCACCGCGCCGGTCGGCGGGCCGCCGGGGCAACCGGACTACTGGAACGGCGCGCTCGAGCTGGTCACGACGCGGACGCCCGAGGCGCTCCTCGCGGCGCTGCAACACGTCGAGCTCGCGCACGGCCGCGTGCGCGCCGAACGGAACGGGCCGCGCACGCTCGACCTGGACCTCCTGTGGTACGAGGGCGAGCGCCGCGACGCGCCGGACCTCGCGCTGCCGCACCCGCGCATGGAGGACCGCGCGTTCGTGCTGGTGCCGCTCGCGCGCGTCGCGCCGGACTTCGTGCTGCCGGGCTGCGGCACGACGGTGCGCGAGCGCGCGCGGCTGCTCGTCGACGCGGAGCGCCGCGCGGCGAACGACGTCGCGCGCGAGGAGCAGCCCGCGTGATCCTGCGCCTGGACGACCCCGCCGCCGCGCGCGCGTGGTGCGCGCGCGAGCGCGACGCCGGCCGCACGATCGGCTTCGTGCCGACGATGGGCGCGCTGCACGCCGGACACCTGTCGCTGGTCGAGCGCGCGCTCGCCGAGAACGACCGCGCGTGCGTCAGCGTCTTCGTCAACCCGCTGCAGTTCGACGAGGCGCAGGACTTCGACCACTACCCGCGCGACTTCGGCGCGGACGTCGACCTGCTGGACGGCGTCGGGTGCTCGATGGTGTTCACCGGCACGCTGGCGGGCTTCTTCCCCGACGAGCTGGACGACGCCGGCGCGCTGCGCCCCGAGTTCTCGGTCGACCCCGGGCCGGCGGCGCTGGGCCTGGAGGGCGCGTGTCGCGACGGCCACTTCGAGGGCGTCGCGACGATCGTCGACCGCCTGTTCGACGTCGTCGGCCCGACGCGCGCGTACTTCGGGCAGAAGGACTACCAGCAGTCGCTCGTCGTCGGCGACCTGGCCGCGCGCCGCGGCGCGCCCGAGGTCGTCGTGTGCCCGATCGCGCGCGAACCGCACGGCCTGGCGCGCTCCTCGCGCAACGAGCGCCTGTCGCCGGACGACCGCGAGCGCGCCGCCGTGATCTCGCGCGCGCTGGGCGCCGCGGACGAGGCGTGGCGCGCGGGCGACCGCGACGCCGACGCGCTGGCGCGGCGCATGCGCGACGTGCTGGCCGGCGAGCCGCGCTTCGCGCTCGAGTACGCCGAGCTGCGCGACCCCGCCGCGTGGACCGCCGACGCGCCGACCGGTCCGCTGGCGCGCGCCGTCGCGCTGGTCGCCGGGCGCTTCGGCGACGTGCGCCTGATCGACAACCGCGTGCTCGGAGACGCGTCGTGAACCCGTGGCGCCGCGCGCTCGCGCCGGCCAAGCTGAACCTGCGGCTCGAGGTGCTCGGGAAGCGCGACGACGGCTTCCACGAGCTGGTCACGGACATGCTGGCGATCGACCTCGTCGACGAGGTCGCGGCGCGGCGCGCGGCGGGGGACGGCGTGGCGCTCACGGTCTCCGGGCCGGCCGACGACGGCGCGGTGCCGACCGACGACGCGAACCTCGCCACGCGCGCGGCGCGGCTCGTGCAGGCCGAGGCGCGCGCGCGCGGCGCGACGGACGTCGGCCTCGAGCTGACGCTGG
This sequence comes from bacterium, assembly GCA_030426745.1. GTDB lineage: Bacteria > Planctomycetota > UBA1135 > UBA1135 > JACKHV01. Next base: position 1,637 of record JAUHYB010000385.1, on the reverse strand, counting down.
TGAAGCGCATCCCGAACGCGGCGGGGCTCGGCGGCGCCAGCAGCGACGCGGCGGCGGCGGTGCTGGCGGCGGACGCCGCGCTCGACGCGCGCCTCGACCGCGCCTGGATGGGGGACGCGCTCGCGAGCCTCGGATCCGACTGCCGCTTCTTCCTCGACGCGAAGGACGGCTTCGCGCGGTGCACCGGTCGCGGCGAGCGCGTCGCGCCGGCCGCGCCGCCCGCGCACTGCGCGTGGTTCGCCCTCGCGGTGCCCGCCGCGCGCTGCCCGACCCCGCGCGTGTTCGCGGCGCTGCGCCTGCCGCCGCCGCCGCTCGGGCCCGCCGCGCCGCTCGATTCCGGGACGCCCCGCTCGGTGTGGGACGCGAGCCTCGGGAACCACTTGCAGGATGCTGCATTCGACGCCGCGGCCGACTTCGCGCCGTGGCGCGCGCTGCTCGGCGCGGGGGGGGAGGGCGCGCCCTGGCGCGTGTCGGGCAGCGGATCGAGCCTCTTCCGGCCGTGCGCCACGAAGTCGGAAGCGGAGGACGCGCTCGCGCGACTCCGTGCGAGCGCGGCGGCGCGCGATCTCGCACTGCGCCATTCCGGGATCGCGCGGGCGTTCCGGCGCGGCGCGCACCTCGCCGTGTGAAGATCCGCTCATCTCCGCGCGTTCCGCGTGGTGGGAAGTTCGGCAAGAAAGGACGAGGAATGGGTTCCGTCACTTCCCGGGCTCTCGGACTCTCAAGGAGAGTCCCCCGTGCTGAACCTCACCGAGATCCGCATCAAGCTGGTTCCGAACCAGCGTGACAAGCTGCGCGCGTTCGCGAGCATCACGATCGACGACGCGTTGGTCATCCGCGATATCAAGATCATCGACGGTGGCCAGCGCCTCTTCGTGGCCATGCCGAGCCGCAAGCTGTGCGATCGCTGCAAGCGCTGCGGCGGCAAGAACGCGATCCGCGCGCGCTTCTGCAACGACTGCGGCACGCGGCTCAAGGCCGACCGCGCCGAGCTCGACGAGCGCGGCCGCCCGCGCCTCTACGCGGACATCACGCACCCGATCCACAAGGAAGCGCGCGCCCACATCCAGGACGCGATCCTGAAGGCGTACCGCGAGGAGCTCGAGCGCTCGAAGCAGGAGGGGTACGTGGCGCAGCGCTTCGAGGACATGGACTACGAGGCCTGGGACGACTAGGTGCGTCCGGCGGGGTGCCGGGCGGAAGCTCCGGGCCTCCGATACGGGCCTCCGATACGGCGACCGCCGCCGCCCGCGCGCCGACCGCGCGCGGGCGGCGGTCGACGTTCCGGGGGGAGCACCGCGCGTCGCCGGACCCCGCGGTTCGCGCGCGCGCCCGACGGTTTCGCTAGGGAACCGCGCGGCGCTCTGCGCTACGCTGCCTCGCATGGCCACCGTCGTCTCCGTCCTCGCCGACGACTTCGACACGCTCGCGCGCCTCGCGCTGCGGCAGGCGAAGCTCGCGCAGATCGTCGAGCTCCGCATGGACCGCTGCGGGCACCCGGGGGAGGACGCGCTGCGCGCCTTCCTGCGCGCGTGCCCGAAGCCCGTCATCGCCACCATCCACGGCCCCGAGGCCTTCGGGACCTTCCAGGGCTCGCGGGACGAGCGCCTGGGCCTCTTGCGCGACGCGGCGCGCTG
>JAUHYB010000384.1 GCA_030426745.1 bacterium | reverse complement strand
GAGGCGCTCCTCGCGGAGGAAGCGCTTCGTGGCCACGCCGGCCTGCTTGTACTGGCCTCGTTGCGGCTTGGGAACGAGCGCGTCGCGCACGTCCTCGTAACCGATCTGGATGGCGGAGTAGGAGTCCTTCTCCTCCGTCCGGACCTGCGTCACGACGCACGGACCGGCCTCGACCACGGTGACTCCCGTGACCGTGCCGTCCTCAGCGAAGAGCTGAGTCATGCCTCGTTTGCGTCCTAGGATCAGCGTCATGATTCCTCGAACAGGTGTGTGTGTTGCGCCGGTTCGACCCCGAGCCCTCCCTCGCGGGGAGAGCGACGCGTGGCCACGCGGCTTGGAAGACAGAAGTGAAACGGAACAGCGGCGAACGCCGCCCGGCCCCGCGCGTCGCGGGAGCGGTGACGGCGCGTTCGCCGGTTGGATTGCGAGGGGGAGGTACGTGGTCCGGGCGACGGTGCCGAGCGCTGCGCGGGGCGGCGCTTCGGCGCGGTGAGCCGCCCGGGCTTCCGACGCGGCGCGGACCGCCTGGACGGTCGTTCGCGACGCGCTCTCGGCGCGGTGCTCGGTGTGAGCTAGGCCTTGATGCGGATGTCCACGCCCGCGGGCATGTTGAGCGAGCTGAGCGAGTCGACCGTCTGGGTGGTCGGCTCGGAGATGTAGATGAGGCGCTTGTGCGTCCGGATCTCGAACTGCTCGCGCGACTTCTTGTCGATGAAGGGCGACCGCAGCACCGTGTAGCGCTCGACGCGCGTCGGCAGCGGGATCGGTCCCGCCACGCGCGCTCCGGTGCGCTTGGCCGTGTCGACGATGTCGAGGCAGGACTGGTCCAGCGCCTCGTGGTCGTAGGCCTCCATCCGGATCTGAATCTTGTCCTTCATGAGTACGTGTCGGGTCCGCGCGCGGCGCGGAGCGGGTGCGGACCGTCTGTCGGCCGGGCCGTTGTGCGGTCGGGGGATCTCGTGCGGGTGGCGCCGAGGCGCGCAACACACGCGGATCGGCTCTCTGTGCGCCGCGGGGGAACGGCGTTCGACCGACTGCGGGCGGACCCGCGGTCGTCGGTCGGGCACCGGGACGCCGTGCTCTCCGTGAGGGCTCTTCGTGAGCGCTCTCGAAACGCGGGCTCCCCGGCAAAGGGCCGAGCAAAATAGCAGCGGCCCCAGGGGGCGTCAACGGCGGCGCGGGGAGAACAGGCACATTGCCGGAATTTCCCGCCAGACCTCCCGCGATCCGGACGGGGCGCGCCGGCGAAGGCGGCGCGGCGCCGGAGGCCGGATCCCCGGATCGGCCGCGATCCCGGGCGAAACGGCCGGATCCGGGCGGTTCAGGCCCAGACCATCCCGCGGGCCTCGAGCTCGGGCTCGGGCACGGTGCGGTAGCCGGCCGGTCGCATCGTGAAGCCGGCGCGGCCCTGCGACAGCGAGCGCACCGCGGTCGAGTAGCCGAACATCTCGTAGAGCGGGACCTGACCGCGCAGGATGCGGGTCTCCCCCTCCGTGACGACCTCGGCCAGCTCCGCCCCGCGCGAGTTCAGGTCCGCGATGATCCCGCTGGCGAACTCGGCCGGGGTCTGGACCTCGAAGCGCATCAGGGGCTCCTGGACCGCGACCTTCGCCTCGTGGAGGGCCTGGCGGAGGGCGCTGACCGCCGCCTGGACGTAGGCGAGCTCGCTCTCCTCGCCCTCGCGGGTGCGGGCGTCGCGGATCACGACCCGGGCCTGGACCATCGGGTGGCCGAAGCGCGGGCCGCTCTGGGCCTCGCCGACCAGCCCGGCCTCGACCGCGGCGCGCACCGGCCCCGGCAGGGGCACGGCCGTCGCCCACTCGACCTCGACCCCGGCCGCCTCGGGGTCCGGCGCGACCTCCAGCTCGACCTCGGCGTAGGCGTCCTTGCCCCCCAGCTCGCGGTCGATCTGTCCGCGCCCCGAGCCGGGCGAGCTGACGGCCTCGCGATAGGCGACCCGCGGCTGACCGACCCGCGGCGACAGGCCGGACTCCTGCTGCAGCCGGTGCTCCATCACCTCGAGGTGCAGCTCCCCCATCCCGGCGACGCGCCACTGGCCGCTGGCCTCGTCGAACTGGACGCGGAAGGTCGGGTCCTCGTGGGCGAGGCGGTCGAGCGCCTGGCCCAGGCGGTCGCGCTCGTCGGCGCTGGCCGGCTCGACGACGCGGGTGATCACCGGGTCGGAGAAGGTCAGGACCTCGAGCACGATCGGGTCCTCCTTCGTGCAGAGGGTGTCGCCGGTGCTCGTGAACTTCAGCCCGGTCAGCGCGACGATGTCGCCGGCGTGGGCGACGTCGAGCGCCGTGCCCGCCTCGGCGTGGATGCGCTGGATGCGCTGGATGCGCTCCTTGCGATCGTCGCGCGGGTTCAGCAGCACCATCCCCGGCTTCCAGGTGCCGGAGTAGAGACGCGCGAACACCAGGTCGCCGTGGCGGCCCGAGTGCAGCTTGAACGCCAGCGCGCAGGGCGGGCCGTCCGGGTCGCAGGGGCGCGCGATCGTCTCGCCGCTCTTCGGGTGCACGCCCTCGATCGGCCGGACCTCGAGCGGCGACGGCAGGTAGTCGACGACGGCGTCCATCAGGGGTTCGATGCCCGCGTCGCGCAGCGCCGCGCCGCACAGGACCGGGACCAGCTCGCAGGCGAGGGTCGCCCTGCGCAGCGCGCGCCGCACGAGCGCGGCGTCGGGCTCGCGCTCCTCGACGACCGCCTCGAGCAGCTCCTCGTCGAACTCGCCGAGGGTGTCGAGCAACTCCGCGCGCAGGACGAGCGCCTCCTCCGCGATCTCCTCGGGCGGCGGCCCGTCGACGCCCTGGTGCGGCACGTTCTGCTCGCGGAAGTCCCACAGCCGCCGGTCGACCAGGTCGTAGACCGCGACCAGGTCGCCGTCCTCGAAGACCGGGTACTGGATCGGGATCGCCCGCGCCTCCAGCCGCTCGGTCGCCGTCGCCACCGCGCCCAGGAAGTCGGCGCCCGCGCGGTCGCACTTGTTCACGAAGCACAGCGTCGGCACCTCGTACCGGCGCATCTCGCGCCAGACCGCCTCGGACTGCGCCTGGACGCCGACGACCGCGTCGAGCACCAGGATCGCGCCGTCCAGCACGCGCATGCAGCGCTCGACCTCGACGGTGAAGTCGACGTGCCCCGGCGTGTCGATCAGGTTCAGCGTCAGGCCGCGCCAGGGGATCGTCGTCGCGGCCGCCGTGATCGTGATGCCGCGCTCGCGCTCCTCGGCCATCCAGTCCAGGACGGCCGTGCCCTCGTCGACGCGGCCGGCGCGGTGCTCGACGCCCGAGTGGAACAACATGCGCTCCGAGACGGTCGTCTTGCCGGCGTCGATGTGCGCCGCGATGCCGAAGTTGCGAATGGCGGCGAGGTCCATGGCCGCCATCCTAGCCTGGGGAGGGGCGCGGATTCACGCGGCGACGGTCCGCGGCAACGGTCCGCAGCGCGCCGCCCGCTGCC
>JAUHYB010000383.1 GCA_030426745.1 bacterium | reverse complement strand
CCCGCGAGGCCCGCCGTCGCGGCGCGGGCGCGTTCCGCCAGCCGCCCCGCCTCCGCCCGCGCGCCGTCCATGCCGAGCGCGGCGACCATCGTCGCCCGATCCAGCGCCGCGTCCTTCCCCGGCGTCTTGCCCAGCGTCCCCGAATCCCCCGTGACGTCGAGCAGGTCGTCGACGACCTGGAACAGGCGGCCCAGCGCTTCGCCGTACTCGCGCGCGGCGGCGCAGGCGTCGTCCGACGCGCGGGCGGCGAGGGCGCCGAGCTCGCAAGACGCGGACAGGAGCGCGGCGGTCTTCATGCGGTGCACGAGCTCGACGTCTTCGCGGCCCGACTCGCTGCCCGCGAGCGACAGGTCGAGGACCTGGCCGCCGACCATCCCCGCCGGGCCCGCGGCGCGCGCGAGCACGCCGGCCATGCGCGCGCCGTTCGCGCAGGCGGACAGGAGCTCGAAGGCGTGCGTCAAGAGCGCGTCGCCCGCCAGCACGGCCAGCGCCTCGCCGTGCACGACGTGCAAGGTCGGCCGCCCGCGGCGCAGGTCGTCGTCGTCCATGCACGGCAGGTCGTCGTGCACGAGCGAGTAGGTGTGGACCATCTCGATCGCGGCGGCCGGGCGGCTCGCGGCGTCGTCGTCGCCGCCCGCGGCGCGCGCGAAGAGGCGGACGAGCGCCGGGCGCAGGCGCTTGCCGCCGCCCATCAGGGCGTAGCGCATCGCCTCGGCCAGCGCGGCGGGGGTGCCGCCCGCGGCGGTCGGAGCCCAGCGCTCGAGCTGGGCCTCGGCCCACGCGGCGCTCTCGCCCCACCAGTCGGCGGCGCGGTCGGGAGCGGGGCCCGGGGCGGAGCCGCCGCCGGGAACGGTCACGCGGAGTCCCCCTCCGAGGCGTCCGGATCGCCCGCGTAGGGCGCCAGGGCCGCTTCGACGCCCTGGGTCAGCTCCTCGACCTGCTTGCGGTATCCGGCGAGCTGCTCACGGGCGCCGGCGAGCAGCGAGACGCCCTCGCGGTAGCGCTCGATCGCCGCTTCCAGGCCCAGGCCGCCCTCCTCCAGCTCGCCGACGAGGGCCTCCAGCCGCTCCAGCCGGGTGTCGAAGTCGGGCTCCTCGGGGGCCTTCCCGGCCGCTTTCTTGGGCGTCGCCATGGCCGCGCAGTCTACCGCCGGGGGGCCGCCGGATCCCGCGCGACGGCGCCGGATCCGCCCGGAGGCCCCGATCGGGCCCGGTTGCGGTCCGGTCGCCCTCCGTTAGGATCCGATAGAGTTCCGATGGATCTTCCGCGATGGGGCCGGTCCGGCCGACCCTCCACCTCGCGGAAGGTTAGAATTCCACGGCCCCCGGTACCGCCTCGCCCGCCGCGCGAGGCCCGCCGCCGCGGGGCCGGAACCGCACCCAGCCTCTCGCGCTCCCCCACCGCCCAGACCACATGAACGTCTTCCTGCTGTACGCCAAGGCCCAGAACCTCAAGGCGCAGGCCGCCGAGATCTTCGCCGACGAGACCGCGAACAAGGGCGAGCTGGCCCGCGACGAGGTCTACCCGCCGCTCGGGATCTCCATCCTGGCCGCGTGGCTCGAGCAGAAGGGTCACGAGGTCCGCTTGATGGACGACTCGATCGAGGACATCGAGGACATCAAGAAGAACGTCGAGTGGGCCGAGGTCGTCGGCATCTCCTCGCTCACCCCGAACGCGCGGCGCGCCCGCGAGCTCGGCCAGATGGTCAAGCAGGAGTTCGGCAAGCCCGTGATCATGGGCGGACCGCACCCGACGACGAACCCCGAGTTCTTCCTCGAGTCCGGCGCGTGCGACATCACGGTGCAAGGTGAGGGCGACTACACGCTGCCGGCGATCCTGGAGGTCATCCACGAGCCGGAGAAGTGGGAGACGGTCGAGGGCATCACGATCCTGAAGGACGGCGAGCTGTTCGCGACGCCGCGACGCCCGCTCTTGAAGGACGTCGACGAGGTGCCGTTCCCGGCCTACCACCTGTGGGACATCCCGCGGTACATGAAGCTGATGATCAACCCGGGCGTGACGCTGATCACGAGCCGCGGTTGCCCCTACGCGTGCACCTTCTGCGACGCGGAGATGACGCCGCGCCAGTACCGCGCGATGAACCCGGAGCGCACGGTCGACCTGATCGAGCACATCCTGCGCACGTACAACCCGCCGCAGCTCGTCCTGTTCGACGACCTCTTCACGATCCAGCGCAAGCGCGTGATCGCGATCTGCAAGGAGATCATCAAGCGCGACCTGTTCTTCGAGTGGGTCTGCGAGTCGCGCGTCGACACGATGGACTTCGAGATGCTGCGCTGGCTGCGCAAGGCCGGCTGCGTGAAGATCTACTACGGCCTCGAGTCGGGTTCGCCGCGCATGCTCGTCACCATGAAGAAGGGCGTGACGCCCGAGAAGGTGCTGCACGGCGCGAAGCTGAACCGCCAGCTCGGCATGTACTTCAAGTTCTTCATCCTGTACGGCTTCCCCGAGGACACCGTCGAGGACCACCGCCTGACCGAGGAGCTGATCGCCGACACGCGCCCCGACGCCGTCTGCTGCGCGATCCTGCAACCGATCCCCGGCACCGAGGTGTACGAGCAGCTGAAGCCCTACCTCACGAAGGACGTGGCGGAGATGGACTTCCACTACTGGCACTCGACGGAGAGCTTCAAGCACCCCACCTTCACCCACGAGGAGCTGCACAAGGAGCGCGACCGCCTGCTCGTCGCGCACGTGCGCGCCACGAAGGGCCTCTTCCCGCGCCTGCGCCGCAAGTTCGAGCGCCTGGCCGCGATGATCCGCCACCCCGAGCTGTTCACCGACCTGCTCGAGATCCGCGCGCGACGCAAGCGCTACCTGAAGCGCGTCGCCGAGTCGGACTGGGCCTGGACCCAGACGCAACGCCGCGACGGCCTGGCGCTGCAAGTGCCGACGGTCAGCGCCGACTGATCGCGCACGACGCGGAACGATGACGAGGGCGGAGGCCGCGCGACGAGCGCGGCCTCCGCTCGTTCGGCGAGGGCGCGGCGCAGCCGACCGCGCGCGCCGCGGCCCGCGGTGCGCCATCGCACGGCCTGTTCTCGCGCTCACAGCGGTAGCCGGTGGAACCGAGGCCGGTATCGTCTCGTCCAGGAGTCGGTCCTCGGCTCCGACGTCCCCACCATCAGGAGACCCTTCCCATGCGCTTCCCGCTCGCCGCCGCCGCGCTGCTCGCCCTCGCTCCTCTCGCCGACGCCGACCTGCGCGTCACCGTCCACGGAAACGTCGTCTCCAGCAGCGGGCCGCCGCCGGCCTACGTCGGAGGCATCGTGTTGGGCGACCTCGGCGTCTCCTACACCTCCGTCCTGCGCGAGCCCTTCGTCGCCGTCACGCCCGCGCGGAACGACTACCCGATGGAACCGCTGCTCACGCACTTCGGCACGAGCTGCATCCTGACGGCGGCCTCGAGCCTGACCGTCGAGAACGACAACGCGTCGAACGCGGACGTCG
>JAUHYB010000382.1 GCA_030426745.1 bacterium | reverse complement strand
CAGCGCGCGCACAGGATGCACTTGTCGGCGCGGAACTGGATGTACGGGTTGCGGTCGGCGTCGCGGTCGCCGCGCAGCGAGTCCAGCTTCATCCAGTCGCCCGGCGCGCCGAACTCCGCCGCCATCGCGTGCAGCTCGCACGAGTGGCCGGGCGCGTTCGGGTCGTGCTCGGGCTGGTCGGACAGGTACAGCGCCAGCAACGCCTGGCGGTGCTCGTCGATGCGGTCGCTCTTGGTGCGCACGACCATGCCGGCTTCGGCGGGCGTCGCGCAGGCGGGCGGCATGCGGCGCCACCCGTCGACCTCGACGAGGCACGTGCGGCAGGCGCCGGCGGGGTCGAGTCGCGGGTCGTGGCACAGCGTGGGCACGCGGCGTTCGGCGCGGTTCGTGACGTCCAGCAAGGTCTCGCCCTCGCGGAACTCGACGAGCCGGCCGTCGACGGTGATGTGATTGCCTTGGATCATGGCGGTCGGGTCAGGCGCCCGGCGGGAAGTCCTCGGGGAACCAGGACATGGCGCTGGTGAGCGGCAGCGACGCGGTCATTCCCAGGCCGCAGATCGAGCCTTCGCTCATCTCGTTCGCGACGCGGTCGACGTGCTTCAACGGCTGCAGGTCGCCGCCGCCGTTCACGTGACGCGTCAACGCTTCGTGCTGGTATCGCGTGCCGATGCGGCACGGCGCGCATTGCCCGCAGCTCTCCTCCGAGAAGAACCGCAGCTGGTCGAGCGCGGCCTGCTTCAGGTCGCGCGTCGTGTTCAGGACGACGACGCCGGCGGAACCCAGCATCGATCCGAGCTCGGCGAGCGCCTTGAAGTCGAGCGGCACGTCGCGCTTCGACGCAGGCAGGAAGCCGGAGCTGGCGCCGCCGGGCGAGAACGCCTTCAGCTCGCCGACCATCCCGCCGGCCGCCTCCAGGAGCTCGTCCAGCGTCGCGCCGAGCGGCAGCTCGTAGTTGCCCGGCCGCGCGACGTCGCCGGAGATGCAGTACAGCTTCGTGCCGGCGCCGGTGCGGCCCAGCGCCTCGAACCACGCGCCGCCGCGCGTCACGATCGACGGCACGCAGGCGATCGTCTCGACGTTGTGGATCAACGTCGGCTTGCCCCACAGCCCGACCTCGACGGGGAACGGCGGCTTCAGCCGCGGCATGCCGCGCTTGCCCTCGAGCGCCTCGAGCAGCGCCGTCTCCTCGCCGCAGATGTACGCGCCCTGGCCCGCGTGCAGGTGGAACTCGAGGTCGTCGTACAGCCCGCGCGACGCGGCCTCGGCCAGCGCGCGCTCCATCGCGCGGCGCGGCAGCTCGAACTCGCCGCGCAGGTAGCAGTAGACGACGCGCGCGCCGACCGCGCGGGCCGCAATCGCCAGGCCCTCGATCACGCGATCGGGGCGGCGCAGCAGGATCTCGCGGTCCTTGAAGGTGCCCGGTTCGCTCTCGTCGGCGTTCAGCACGACGTAGCGCGTCGTCTCCGCCTGCTTCGCCACGCCGCGCCACTTGATGTGCGCGGGGAAGCCGGCGCCGCCGCGCCCCTGCAGGCCCGACGCCTCGATCGCGTCGAGCACGGCGGCCGCGCCCATCTCCTGCGCGCGCGCCGCGGCCGCGCCGGAGAAGTCGGCGTCGCCCGCCAGGTCCAGCGCGAGGTGCTCGGGGTCGGACGCCGCGGGGCCGATCGCGCCGCACCAGGGGTCCTCGTCCTCGAAGCCGGGCCGCAGCGCCAGCCAGTCGTCGCCGGCGGAGGCGCACTCCTCGGGGGCGACCTCGGGCAGCACCACGCGGTCCTTCAGCACGGCCGGCGCCCGGTCGCAGGCGGCCAAGCAGGCGGCCTCGCGCACCGGCAGACCCGCGTCGCGGGCGGCGGCGAGCACCCGGTCGGCCCCCTGCATCCGGCAGGACAGCCCCGTGCAGACCGCCACCCGCCGGTCGCCGGCGCGCAGCAGGTCGAAGAAGCTGGCGACGCCGTAGACCTCGGCCTCGGGCCGGCCGGTCTCGCGGGCGACGTCGGCCGCGGCGCCGGGGCGGGTGCCGCCGGCCTCCTGCAGGCGGTCGGGGATCTCGGATCGGGAGTCTGCGCTCATGGTCGGCGTGGATGGTACCCGCCGGGGCGTCCGAGGTGTGCGCTCCGCGGGCCGGGGGCGCGGGTCCCCCCCTCGCCGCGCGGGTCCCTGTGCTCGCGGCGCGGGCACCGGGCACGCTCGGGGCACGAAAAAGCCGGAGCAGGACAGGGGGGGGCGTCCTGGCTCCGGCCGGCCTCCCGCAGCTGGGGGGCCTGGGCCCGGGCCGAAGCCCGAGCCGTAGCGCTTGCGCGCCGGATTTCGTCTCAGAGAGAGAGCTTCCCCGCGGCGCGGAGGAGCGCCGAAGGGCCGAGGTTCTGAGAGTCGTGGGCCTCCTCGAGGAGGAGAGAGAGCAGAGGAAGGCCCGGTCACCCGGTCCGCACCACACCCTCGCGATCGGCGCGGGGGGGGGAGGTCGCCGCCGACGTGCCCGGAGGCGCGTCGGGCCGCGAGGGCGTGCTGCGGACGAGCGCGAGGATTAAAGCCTCACCGGCGCGCGAGCGCATCGGGCTTTTGGTGCATTTTTCTCGCCCGTGTAAGGATCGGGCATTCCGTTTGATGGTCTCGAAACGGGGCAATCGGGCGACGGCGAGACACTCCGCGGGCCCGTGGCGCGCCGGCGCGTCCCCGGGATCGCGCCTGACGGGCCCGCGAGCGGGGCCGCGTCCCGTGGGTGGGACGCGGCGGCCGGCGCGCCCGACCCCGCCCCGATCCTCGCGCCGCGCGGCGCCGGACGACCCTCCGCGGGGTATCGTGCCCCGGTGCGCCGCCTCCCTGCCCTCGCCATCGGACTGGTCCTCGCCGCGATCGGCGTCCTCGCCTGGATGCTCTGGGACCGCTCGCGCGGCCCGGGCGGCGACGGCGTCGAGCTGGTGGACGTGCGCGAGGACGTCGAGGCGCTGCTCGCGGAGCGCGGTCCGGTCGAGGCGGGCGAGGGCCTGGTGCGCGTGCCGCTGGACGAGGAGACGGCGTTGCGCTTCTTCCCGACCCTGAAGAACCACCGCGACGTCTACGACCCGCAGACCTACTTCCGCAACGCGTCGGACTACACCGCGCCGCGCACCTTCCGCGAGCACCCCGAGGGGTCGTGGACGATCCGCTACAACCGCGCGGGCTTCAAGAGCGACCGCGAGCTGCGCGAGACGCCGCCGGACCTGCGCGTGCTGGTCGCGGGCGACTCGCACTCCGAGGGCGTGGTGCCGACGCCCGAGAACTACTGCTCGCGCTTCGAGGCGCTGTACACGGACGCGCACCCCGAGCGGACGGTCGAGGTGTTGAACGCGTCGCGCGGCGGGTATTCGCTCTACAACTACCTCGGCGCGCTGGAGAAGTACGCCCACCTGGGGCCGCGCGTGTTCGTCATGGGGGTCTTCGGCGGCAACGACTTCGCGGAGGTCGTCCCGCTGTACGCCTACTTCAACGGCG
>JAUHYB010000035.1 GCA_030426745.1 bacterium | reverse complement strand
TCGTCGTCGACAAGTACGGCTCGCCGGACGCCGCCGCGGAGAACGAGCGCCTCGAGTTCGAGCGCAACTCCGAGCGCTACGGCTTCCTGCGCTGGGGCCAGACGGCCTTCGACAACTTCCGCGTCGTACCGCCGGACACCGGCATCGTGCACCAGGTCAACCTGGAGTACCTCGCGCGCGTCGTGATGGACATGCCGGCGAAGGACGGCTCTGGGACGCTCGCGTACCCCGACACGCTGGTCGGAACGGACTCGCACACGACGATGATCAACGGCCTCGGCGTGCTCGGCTGGGGCGTCGGCGGCATCGAAGCGGAGGCCGCGATGCTGGGCCAGCCGGTGTCGATGCTGATCCCGCAGGTCGTCGGCGTGCGCCTGGTCGGCAAGCTGCCGGAAGGCGTGACCGCGACTGACCTCGTGCTGCGCGTCACCGAGATGCTGCGCAAGCACGGCGTGGTCGGCAAGTTCGTCGAGTTCATGGGCGAGGGCCTCGGTCAGCTGCCGCTGGCCGACCGCGCCACGATCGCGAACATGGCGCCCGAGTACGGCGCGACCTGCGGCATCTTCCCCGTCGACGAGGTCGTGCTGGGCTACCTGCGCCTGTCGGGTCGCGACGAGAAGCGCATCCGGCTGGTCGAGGCCTACGCGAAGGAGCAGGGCCTGTTCCACATGCCCGGCGCGCGCGAGGCGGACTACACCGACGTGCTCGAGCTCGACATGTCGACGATCAAGCCGGCGCTGGCCGGCCCGAAGCGCCCGCAGGACCGCATCGACCTGGACCAGGTCGCCGGCGCGTTCCCCGACTTCGTGAAGGACATCGCCGGCGCCGCGGGGATCCGGAGCAAGGGCGCGACGCAGGTCGCCGGCAAGGACTTCACGATCGAGGACGGCTCGGTCGTGATCGCGGCGATCACCTCGTGCACGAACACCTCGAACCCGTCGGTGCTCGTCGCCGCCGGCCTCGTCGCCAAGAAGGCGCGCGAGCGCGGCCTGGTGTCGAAGCCGTGGGTGAAGACCAGCCTGGCGCCCGGCTCGCGCGTCGTGCCGGACTATCTGTCGGCCGCGGGCCTGCTCGCGCCGCTCGAGGAGCTCGGCTTCCACGTCGTCGGCTTCGGCTGCACGACCTGCATCGGCAACTCGGGTCCGCTGGACCCCGCGATCGACCAGGCGATCGTCGACGGCGAGCTCGTCGTCTCGAGCGTGCTGTCCGGCAACCGCAACTTCGAGGGCCGCGTGCACCAGCGCGTGCGCTCGAACTTCCTGGCGTCGCCGCCGTTGGTCGTCGCCTACGCGATCGCCGGCAACATGCACGTCGACATCACCAAGGACTCGCTCGGGAACGACAAGGACGGCAACCCGGTCTACCTGAAGGACCTCTGGCCGACCGGCGAGGAGATCGACGTGGCGGTCTCGGCCTGCGTGCAGGCGGAGATGTTCATGCAGAGCTACGGCGACGTCTTCCGCGGCCCGGAAGCGTGGCGCGGCCTGGACGTGCCGCAGGGCTCGACCTTCCAGTGGGACGACTCGTCGACCTACGTGAAGCTGCCGCCGTACTTCCAGGACATGGAGCGCGAGGCGCCGCCGATCACGGACGTCACCGGCGCGCGTTGCCTGCTGAAGCTGGGCGACTCGGTCACGACCGACCACATCTCGCCGGCGGCGGTGTTCCCCGAGGACAGCCCCGCGGGTCAGTACCTCGTGTCACAGGGCGTCGCGCCGAAGGACTTCAACTCCTACGGAGCGCGCCGCGGCAACCACGAGGTGATGATGCGCGGCACCTTCGCGAACGTGCGCCTGCGCAACCAGTTGGCGCCCGGCACCGAGGGCGGTTGGACGCAGTTCCAGCCCGGCGGCGAGCAGATGACCGTGTTCGACGCGGCCATGCGCTACAAGGAGGAGGGCACGCCGCTCGTCGTCCTCGCCGGCAAGGAGTACGGCACCGGTTCGTCGCGCGACTGGGCGGCGAAGGGCCCGGCGCTGCTCGGCGTGCGCGTCGTGATCGCCGAGTCCTACGAGCGCATCCACCGCTCGAACCTGATCGGCATGGGCGTGTTGCCGCTGCAGTTCCCCGAGGGGAAGAGCGCCGATTCGCTGGGCCTGGACGGCACCGAGACCTTCGAGTTCGTCGGCCTGGAGTCGGCGATCGAGACGAACTTCGCCGTGGGCAACGCCGTGCGCGTGCGCGCGACGAAGACCTCGGGCGAGACCGTCGAGTTCGACGCCGTGTCGCGCATCGACACGCCGAACGAGGTGCAGTACTACAAGCACGGCGGCATCCTGCGCTACGTGCTGCGCCGCCTCGCCGCGGGCGCTGCCTGATCGCACTTCCGGATGACACCGCGGAGTGACACCGCGGAGTGACGCCGCGGAGTGACACCGCGGAGTGACGCCGCCTGACGGCGACGCGCTGAATCCCGACCGGCCGGCCTCCCCGAAGCAGGGGCGCCGGCCGGTTCCGCGAGGAGAGGACTGAAGCATGAGAGGGACGTCGAAGCGCGCGCGGGTCACGCGCGTCGCCGCGTGCGCGGCGCTGCTGATCGTGGCGTCGGCGTCGGCGTCGGTCGCCGGCGCGCGCGCGCTCGGTACGACCCCGCTTGCCGCGGCGATCGACGACGACCTCGACGCGGCGCGCGACGCCGCGCGCGCGGGCGCGGTCGCCGCGCTGCACGAGCTGGCGGACTGGTGCGAGGACGCGAAGCTCTACGGGCGGCGCATGGAGGCGTACCGCGCGGTGCTGGCGCTGGAGCCCGACGACGAGGACGCGCGCGAGGAGCTGGGGTACCGGCGTCAGCGCGACGGTACGTGGAAGGATCCGCGCACGCCCCGCGCGCCGCGCGACCACGACGAGGACGCCTTGCCCGAGTTCGCGGCGCGCCGCGGCGCGGTCGTCGACGCCTTCCGCGACGCGCTGGTGCGCGCGCTCGAGCGCGCCGAGGCGACCGACGCGACGCGGCGCGAGGTGCTCGCGGACGTCCTCGCGCTGGACCCCGACGACGCGGACACGCGGCACCTCCTGGGCGAGGGCCGCCGCGGCGACGCGTGGGTGTTGATCGAGGTCTTGCGGTCCGACGAGCGGCGCGACGAGCTCGGATCCGGCGTCGCCGACGCCTTCGCCGAACCGGTCTCGATCGAGGACGCGGCCGCGAACGCGCGCGAGTCGGCGCTCGGCCTGCCGTGGACCGCGGCGCTGTCGACGCCCGACGGCCGCGTGCTGGGCACCGTCGACGCCGGCGAGCTGCGCCGCCAGGCCGTGCTGCTGGCCGCGACCCGGCGCCACCTCGTGCGCGTGCTCGGCAAGGACGCGCGCTACGGCGACGAGTGCACCGTCTTCGTCCTGCCGCCCGCCGACAAGGACCGCTTCATCGCGGCCTTGCCGGACCTCGCGCCGGCCTACCGCGACTTCCTGCGCGGCCTGCTCGGATCGGGGATCGTCGGCACCGACGACCTGGCGCAGTGGGGGCCCAGCGAGGCCGACCGCCGCGACATGCTGGTGCGCCAGGCCGTCGGGTGGCTGATGGCGGACGCCTACGGCATCACGACGGCGCACGGCTGGGTCCACGAGGGCTTCGGCCTGTACTTCTCGCACCAGCTCGTGGGGACGAGATTGCACTGGTTCGCGAAACAGGCGGAATACGGGCGCGTCGAGGACGACGAAGCGCTGAAGAAGCGCATGGCGGGCGGCAAGGTCGACTGGCTGGTCGAGGCCGGAAAGGTCCTGGCTTCCGACCGAGCCCCGCGCCTGCAATTCTTGTTGGGCAAGGACGTGAACCGCATGACGACGACGGAGCTGCTCGTCTCCCAGGCCCTGGCGGCGTACCTCGTGGAGGGCCGCCCCGATCGCCTGCCCGCGATCTGGACGGCCGTCGGGGAGGGGGAGCCGTCGCCGGACGTGCTGACGCGGGAGCTGGGCTGCGACCTCGCGACCCTGCGCGCGACGCTCGCGCGCTGGGTCGCGGAGCGCGGCGGCGACGCGCCGGCGCCGGGCGGGGACGAGGAGGGCGGCGCCGCACGGGGCGGCGCGCCGAGGTAGAGGGAGAAGGGGGAGGACGATGATCCGAGCGACGATGCTCGCGCTGGCGCTCGCTGCCGGCGCGACGACGGCGGAGACGAAGGCGGCTGCCGCGGCGGCCGCGACCACGGGGGCGATCGCATCGACGGGTGCGGCGCGCGGCGACGAGGTCGTCGTGCGGCACGACGGCCGGCCCTACCCGATCGCGGAGCTGCCCGAGGAGCTGGGCGACGCCCCGCGCGCGGCGGCGCGCGCCTGGGCGGCCTGGTGCGTCGAGAACGAATACCGCATGGAGCTCGACGAGGCCGGGCGCGTGATGCTCGTCACGCCGAACAAGTCGAAGAAGGCCTCGAAGCTGATGCGGCTCGCGGAGAAGACGACGAAGCGCTTCGACGAGCTGCTGCCGCCGCCCGCGCCCGCGACGGAGGGCGCGGCTCCGCGGCCGGAGGCGCCCGAGGGCGAGCCCGACGGCGAGGACGGTGACGGTGAGGACGGCTCCGGCGAGGAAGGGGCCGGCGAGGAAGGGGCGACCGACGGCGACGACTGGTTCCTGCCGGAGACGCAGTGGGGCACGGGAACGACGCCGCTCGACACCGAGACGGCCGTGCTCTTCGTCCTGCGCGACCCGCGCGACCAGGCGAAGCTGCTCGACGCGCTCGCCGCGAAGCACGACTACCTCGCCGGCTGGGCGCGCGGCGCGAAGGACCTGATCGGCTTCGTGCTGGAGAGCCCGCTCGTCGGCGCCTACCTCGAGAACGCGCCGATCCTGGAGGAGTGGCGCGCCGAGAACGAGCTCGTGCACCGCCTGACCGAGCTGCTCTTCCTGCGCCGCTTCGGCCGCCAGCCGTGGTGGATCCAGCAGGGCGTCGCGTGGAACCTCGAGCACGACCTCGAGAAGGGCATGTACTGCTTCCCGTACCGCAACGAGTTCGTCTACGCGGTCGAGCACGACGCCTGGCCCGACAGCGTGCGCAACCTCTACAAGCGCAAGGGCAAGGAGGTCGCGCCGCTCGACCTCGACGTGCTCGTGAAGTGGAACCGCGGCAGCTTCCAGTCCGTCGCCGCTTGGACGTCGTTCGGCGCCGCGCACTACCTGATGCACGAGCAGCACGACGCCTTCCCCGCCTTCCTCATGGACCTGCGCGCCTACCGCGACCAGCACGAGCGCAAGGACAACGGCGACGGCACCTGGACGCGCATCATCGACTACGAGGTCCCGCGCGACGCGCTGCTCGAGCTGATGCAGGCGCGCTTCGGCGCCGACGTGCTGGAGGACGCCGGCGCTTACCTGGGCAAGGGCAAGGCGAAGTAGCGCGCGCCGGGCGGCGCCGCATCGCGGTCCGCGATCGAGCGGCCGCGCGTCGCCGCTCGCCGGCGCCCGTCGGCGCAGTAGCCGGTCAGTGCTGTCGCCGGTCGGCGCTGTCGCCGGTCAGTGCTATTCCCGGCCGGGCCGTTCCCGATCAAGCCGTCGCCGATCAGCGCCTCTGGCGCTGCGTGTCGCCGACGAGCGGTCGCGCCGTGAGCTCGCGCCCCTCGAGGCCCGGGTGGTCGGGCGCGATGCGCGTCGCGCGGAAGAGCGCGTTGGGGCTGCGCGGTCCGCCGGCGCGGCGCCCCTCGGGCGGGCCGTCCCCGGGGCGCTCGCCGGGCGGGCGCGCGCCGGGACCGAACAGGCCGCCGGGCGGGCCGTCCGGACCGCGCCCGGCGCGCCCGTGGCGGCCGAGCGTGCCTTCGATCGGGTTCGTGAAGTCCCACAGCACCGCGCCCGCGGCGTCGACCTCCAGCAGGCGGCCCGAGTCGCCGTCGCAGACCAGCGCGCCGCCGTGGGGCAGCGGGTCGGCGCCGGAGATGTGGCTGGAGTAGACGTCGGTGCGCGGCGTCGCCGTCCAGGAGCGCAGCGGCGCGTCCTGCGTGAAGCGACCGTCCACGAGCGCGGTGACGACGCCGTCCTCGTCCGTCGGCACGCGGATCCAGTCGACGCTCGAGTAGTCCTCGGCGCCGGGCCGCCCCGCGCCGTTGTTGAAGATCGTCAGCGCCGGCGCGCCGCCCGCGCGCGTCCACTGCGCGTCGTGCTGGCCGAAGCACACGCGGTCGGACGCCTCGCCCGCGTGGTAGTTCGCCGGGTTGCCGTAGCGCCACACGAGGTCGCCGCCGACGCCCTGCTTGCCGCCCGTCGACCCGCGCGCCTCCGCGGTCGTCGTCGAGTGGTCGATGACCCAGACCTCGTCGAAGTTGCGCAGCGAGAGCGCGATCAGGTCGAGCTCCGCGTCGTAGTCGATCGAGTTCGTGTGCATCCAGTCGCCGCGCGGGCGCGGTCCGTCGTCGTCCGCCGCGTCGTCGTCGCCGCCCGCGTAGCCGAGCGCGCGCAGGCGCTCCTCCAGCTCGAGGCGCTCGCGCCGCTCCTCCGCCGTCTCCGGCCGCGACGCCGCGGCCGTGCCGATGTTCACGTTGATGCGGCGCGGGTGGTCCGCGACCACGCCGTGGTTCGGCGCCTCCGGATCGCGGTCCTGCACCAGGTGGTCGGCGGCGTGCCACTCCCACACGACCTCCGCGCCGGCGGGGCGCACGGGCTTCAGCTCCAGCACCGCGTCCGGCCAGAGCCCCTCGTCACCGACGGCCTCGGCCGGGCGCCCGAGCGCGATCGCTTCCTCGCGAGACAGGGCCGTCCACACGATCACGAGCACGTTGCCGTTCGGCAGCGGCTCGACGTCGTGGTGCAGCTTCCGCTCGTCGTCGCACAGCTCGTAGGTCCAGACGAGCTCGCCGTCCCAGTCGAGCTCGACGAGCCGCCCGCCCTCGCCCCCGCCGTGCATGGGGGACTCGCAGTCGGGGCGCTCCGCGCGCAACAGGTTCCCGTTCGGCAGCAGGTACACCGAGTTGCCGGGCGGCGTGTCGCTGGTCCACGCGTGCACGGCGTTGCCGTCCGCGTCGATCAGGTAGGTGCCCCCGTCGTTCAGCGGCGCGTACAGCGTGTAGCCGGGCGCCATCGCTCCCGCGTCGCGGACGATCACCTTCGTGCGCGAGCCCTCGCGCTCCGGCGGCGGCGCGTCCTCCTGGGCGTGAGCGGCGGCGGCGAACAGGAGGGCGGCGACGGGCAGCGCGGTACGGATCATCGGAGAGCGGTGTTCGGGGAGGTCGGGGTCGGCGCCGCTCAACGTACGCGACGGCGACCGGTTCCGGCGAATCCGGCCTTCCATCCGCTATTCCACGTCGAAGAAGTAGTCGAAGGTCGCGACTTCGCGAGGCTCCAGATCGACGTCCCACACGAGCGTGCGATCGCGATTGCCGTAAGGCCGCTCGAGGCCGCGGTGCTCGATGCGTGGCGCCGATCCCTCGACTTCGAACAGGCGCGCGACGGGGATGTCGATCTTCCCGTCGAAGTACAGGCGCAGGTCACCGTGCACTGCTTCATCCCGGCGGTTCGTGACCGTCAGGGTGCCATGGACGAGCCGGCCGAGAGAGCCCCCGCGGGACGCTTGGCGGCCCGACTCCTCCCCGGAGTCCTCCACGGGCACCGCCGGGCGATCGACGAGTCGCTCGTGGCGCAGGACTTCGATCGACAGCGCTCGCGACGTCCGCACCTCGACGGTCCCACCTGCCGCCGTCCAGGGGAGTCGAACCTGACAGACGGCGCCCGACTCGTCCTCGACAAGCAGCGATCCGGTGCTCAGCGCGACATCGAACGGGTTGTCGAATCGCAGCACGTTGTACGCGCTCGGCGCCTCGCCTTCGTTGTCCGTGGACTGTCTGACCCAGTACGACCGATCTCGTGCCTCGACCTCGATCTCGATGGTCTGTCCGTAGTCCGTGACCTCGCGCCCCAGGACAGTGTGCATGCTGTCTCCCTTCCGCAGGCTGCGTCGGCCGATCGAATGCAGTTCGAGGTCTTCGGTCGTCGGTCCGAGGAAGGGGGCGGCCGAGTCCTCGGGATGTCGTGACGGCGCGGAGGCGTACTGCCCGACCAACGAGGACTGGCGTCGAACACCCTCTCCGCGCCACCAACCCCAGTACCAACGGTCGTCCATGTCTTCGGCCCGCAACAGCTGTCGGAAGAAGTCGTCCAGCTTCGTCGCGCCGCCGAAGGGAGAGTCCACTCCGCGGAACTCGAACACCGGAGTGCCCGTCACGAGGCGAACCTCGCAGTTCGCGAAGTCCGCGAGTTCGTTGCGGATCGTCGCCCCGCGCTCGAAGCGCATGGTCCCGTCGGCGTTCAGACGCGCGATGTAGGACGGCGCCCAGGCGGCACCGTCACTCGCGTAGGACAGGCGGATCTCCGCCGGCTGGTTGTCCGTGTCCGAGACGTCCAGCACCACGGCGGGAGCTTCGGTCCTCCGCGTGACCGTCGAGCCCCTGGCCTCGATGCTCTCGATCTCGCCCGGCGCGATCAGCAACACGCCGATCGGGGTCTCCATCACGACGTAGGAACCGACACTGTTGTAGGCGTAGCGCGCCATCGGGTCGACGTGCGCGTTCCCGAGGATCGAGCTGGGAGCCGAGCGCAGGACGCCTTCGACCGGCGAGGTCTCTCCCTTCATGTGCACGACGACCGGGCTGTCCACGAGGATGGCACGCAGGTCGAGGGCGGCCTCGTGGTCCGGTACGGGCATGCCCGCCGGGAGCGTCCGCGTCGTGCGCAGGAGCTCGACGGTCGCGGGCGACTCGACCCGCAGCGTGCCGTGCCGCGGCGAGAGGTCCTCGTGCAGCACGTATCGCCCGTCACCGTCGACGTGGACGACGCGCCGCACGATCACCTCCCCGTTCTTGAACAGGTCGAGCGTGACGTAGGGAGCGTCGACGGCGACCTCGGCTTGGGCGGACGGCGACGGACCGGCGTGCGCCGCGAGGAGCAGCGCGGAGAGCGGAGCGAGCATGGAGGACCTTTCCTCGGGGAGGAGCGAGCGGGGGGAGCTCCGACAGACTACCAGGGCGCGACGAGCGACTCGTCACGCCCTGGTAACCCGTTGCGCGCGCTCCGCATGTGGAGCGCGCGGCGCCGCGCGCGCGGCCACATGGGGAGCGCGCGGATCCGCGCGCGCTACAGCAACGGACCCGGGCCCGGTTCGCCGAAGGTCGTCGGGCCGTCGTCGGGGCTCGTGCCGCCGGGGGACGACGCGCTCGGGACGCGGGTCGGCGGCTTGCCGCGGTCGAAGGCGTCGACCTGCACGGCCTCGTCGCGGAGGGCCTTCGCGTCGAGCAGGGCGCGGCGCTCCTCGGGCGTGATGACGTTCGCGTCGAGCGCGGCGTCGATCGAGCCGGCGATGGAGCCGCGCGGGATCGTGCCGGCGCGCATCGCGTCCTTGATCTTGCGCTCGGGGCCGCGCGAGGCGACGACCGCGTCGAGCGCGCGCTCGAGCAGCGCGAGGCCGTGCGGCTCGTCCCGCGGGACGAAGATGTCCGGCGTCAGGTGCAGGCGCGCGGCGCCGCCGTCCTGGATCGCGTCGGCGACGTTGCGGATCAGGCGGTCGCAGGGGCGCTTGTAGCGCGACCAGGGCAGGAACAGCTTCCAGCGCACGACGCGGCCCGCCCAGCGGTTGGGCAGGTTGTCGAGCATGCCGAGCAGCGCCTCCTGGATCTCGTACAGCGCGGTCTTCGCGGACCAGTCGAGCAGCGCGCGGTCGCGCTCCGGCTGGCCCTCGTCCTGGAAGCGCTTCAGCGCCGCCGTGCCCATGTACAGCCACGCGAGCGCGTCGGCCAGGCGGCCGGTGATCGCCTCGCGACGCTTCAGCGCGCCGCCGAGCGTGCCCATCGCCGCTTCCGAGCAGACCGCGAAGGCGGCGGACATGCGCTCGAAGTGCGTGAACCAGTGCGCGCCGTAGCCGCCGCGCGGGCGCTTGCCGAAGCGACATTGGATGAAGCCGAGCCACGCCGCGCGCGTCCAGTTCGTCGCGATGCTGCCGACGTGTCCGAACAGCGCGTTGTCGAAGCGGTTCAGGTCGCCGGCGGCGACGGACTGCATCTCCTCCAGCGCGTAGGGGTGGCAGCGGATCGCGCCCTGACCGAACACGATCATCGAGCGCGTGAGGATGTTCGCGCCCTCGACCGTGATGCCGATCGGCGCGGCCTGGTAGATCGCCGCCAGGATGTTGTGCGGGCCGCGGACGATGCCGGCGCCGCCGACGATGTCCATGCCGTGGTTGACGACCTCGCGCATGCCCTCGGTCAGGTACGCCTTGGAGATCGCCGTGATCACCGCCGGCTTCTGGCCCGAGTCGATCGCCGTCGCGGTCAGGCGGCGCGTCGCGTCCATCAGGTAGGTGAGGCCCGCGATCGGCGCCAGGCGCTCCTGGATGCCCTCGAAGCCGCCGATCGGCATGTTGAACTGCTCGCGGATGCTGGTGTACGCGCCGACCGTGCGCGTCGTCAGCTCGGCCGCGCCGACCGACAGCGCCGGCAGCGAGATGCCGCGGCCCGCCGCCAGGCAGTCCATCAGCATGCGCCAGCCCTGGCCGGCCATCTCGGGGCCGCCGATGATGAAGTCGAGCGGGACGAACACGCCCTTGCCGCGCGTCGTGCCGTTGACGAAGGGGACGCCGAGCGGGTCGTGGCGCTCGATCGCCTCGACGCCCGGCGTGTCGGCCGGGATCAGCGCGCAGGTGATGCCGAGGTCCTCGGCGCCGCCCAGCAGGCCGTCGGGGTCGCGCAGCTTGAACGCCAGGCCGACCACCGTCGCGACGGCGTTCAGCGTGATGTAGCGCTTCTCCCAGTCGAGGCGCATGCCGAGCACCTCTTGACCCTTCCAGGTCCCGCGCGTCACGACGCCCTGCGAGCGCATCGAGCCCGCGTCGCTGCCGGCGAAGGGTTCGGTCAGCGCGAAGCAGGGCAGCTCCTCGCCCTTCGCGAGGCGCGGCAGCCAGTGGTCCTTCTGTTCCTTGGTGCCGTAGTGCAGCAGCAGCTCGGCCGGGCCGAGCGAGTTGGGCACCATCACCGTCACCGCGGCGGTGCACGAGCGGCTGGAGACCTTCGTCACCACGGCCGAGTTCGCGATCGCCGAGAAGCCGAGGCCGCCGTACTCCTCGGGGATGATCATCCCGAAGAAGCCCTTGTCGCCGAGGAACTGGAACACCTCGGCGGGCAGGTCCTGGTCCTGCAGGATCTGCCAGTCGTCGCACATGCGACAGAGTTCCTCGACCGGCCCGTCGAGGAACGCCTGTTCGCGCTCGGACAGCTTCGACTCGGGCACGTCGAGCAGCTTCTTCCAGCGCGGCGTCCCGGAGAACAGCTCCGCGTCCCACCAGACCGTGCCGGCCTCGAGGGCCGCGCGCTCGGTGTCGCTCATCGTCGGGAACATCGGCGCCAGGAGCGGCATCGCGCGGCGCGTCACGACGGCGCGCCGGACGGCCGGGACCGCCAGCACGACGACCGCGGCCAGGTAGACGACCAGGAGCAGCGTGAACCAGACCCCCGAGTCGACGCCGGCCCAGATCCAGACGAGGAAGCCGATCGCCGGCGGCACCGTCCAGGAGAACAGCGGGCGGCCGACGTAGAGCAGCCAGACGAGGAGGCCGTAGAGGAGCAGCAGCAGGAAGAGCGTCATGGTCTCGGGGTGGCGCGGGGTGGGTGATGGCCGGGGCGGCGATTGGACGCACTCGGCGCCGGGGAAGGCAAGGGAGATCGGGGTTTCGGGGGAGGGATCGACCGGATGGTTCCGCATTCCGCGCGCGGATCGCACACTGTGCCGCCCGGCATGCGTGCGTTCCCTACGAAGAGACTCCCGGCCCGGATCGGCGCCCTGCTCCTCGCGGTCCTCGGCCTCGCGGGCGGCCCGGCCGCGGCGCAGCAGCCGGCGGCCGGATCCGACGACGCCGCGCCCCGGCCGCGCGTGGGCCTCGTGCTGTCCGGCGGCGGCGCGCGCGGCGCCGCGCACATCGGCGTGCTGCGGGTCCTCGAGGAGCTGGACGTCCGCGTCGACGCGATCGCGGGGACCAGCATGGGCTCGATCATCGGCGGCCTCTACGCCGCGGGCCTGTCGCCCGACGAGATCGAGGAGGCGATCGGCGGGGTCGCCTGGGGCGAGACCTTCTCGGACAAGCCGCCGCGTTCGCACATGTCGCTGCGCCGCAAGCGCGACCGCCGCGACTTCCTGGTCGGGCTCGAGTTCGGCCTGAAGCGCGACGGCTTCGCGTACTCACGCGGCATCTTCCAGGGCCAGAACCTGGACCTCCTGATCAAGCGCTTCGCCTCGACCGCGGAGCTGGTGGAGGACTTCGACGCACTGCCGATCCCGTACCGCGCCGTCGCCACCGACGCCGCGACCGGCGAGTCCGTCGTGATCGACCACGGCGACCTCGCGACGGCGATGCGCGCCAGCATGAGCGTGCCGGGCGTGTTCGAACCGGTGGCGCTGGACGGGCGCCTCCTGGTCGACGGCGGCCTGTCCGCGCAGACCCCGGTACACGTCGTGCGCCGGATGGGCGTGGACGTCGTGATCGTCGTGGACCTGACGATCGAGGAGGACGTGTCGGCCGGCTCGTTGACCACGCCCTTCGGCCTGCTCGCGAACCTCCTGATGCTGGACGTGACGCGGAACGCGCGGGACGACCTGGACTCGCTCGGTCCGCGCGACGTGTTGATCAAGCCGGACCTGGGCACCTTCACCTCCACGGACTTCGCGAACGCCGTCTCGATGATCCCGCCGGGCGAGGACGCCGCGCGCGCGATGGCGTGGAAGCTGGATCCGCTGCGCTCCGCGCCCGCGGACTTCGATGACCACCTCTCGTCGCTTCGCCGGGAGCGCGACGACTCGTTCCGCGTCGACCGCATCGTGATCCGCAACGGCAGCCGCCTGGCGGACGAGGTGATCCTGGGCCGCCTCGGCGTCGTGCCCGGCGAGGTCGTCGACTTCGACCGCTTGCAGTCGGGCATCGAGTACGTGTACGGCCTCGGCTACTTCGAGAGCGTCACCTACGACCTGCAGCGCCGCGGCGGGCAGAACGTGCTCGTGCTGCGCGTCGAGCGCAAGGAGTGGGGGCCGGTCTACGCGCGCTTCGGCCTGGAGCTGCACTCGGACTTCCGCGGGAACAGCGGCTTCGACGCGGGCACCCGGATCGTCGCCACCGAGGTCGACGCGTACGGCGCCGAGTGGGTCACGGACCTGCAGGTGGGCGACTACAACCTGATCCGCACGGCGTTCTACCAGCCGCTGGACCGCAGCCTGTCGTGGTTCGTCGAGCCCGCCGCCTCGTACAGCGTCGACAACTTCGACATCTACCTGCGCGACGGCAGCCGCATCGCCGAGTACCAGTT
Source organism: bacterium (assembly GCA_030426745.1). GTDB lineage: Bacteria > Planctomycetota > UBA1135 > UBA1135 > JACKHV01. The sequence continues at coordinate 5,528 of JAUHYB010000035.1, read as the reverse complement.
CGAGCAGTTCGTCGCCGGCGTCGACCTCGGCCGCACCTTCGGCAACTGGGGCGAGTTGCGCGCCGGCGTGAACCGCGGCGCCGGCAAGGGCAGCCGCGTGACGGGCAGCCCCTTCTTCCCGTCGGGCAACTTCGACATCGGCGGACTGAACGCGCAGTTCGAGCTCGACACGCTCGACGAGTGGACGTTCCCGTCCAGCGGCGCGTTCCTGCGCACGCGCTTCGACATGCAGCTGGAGGAGCTGGGCTCCTCGCAGACGATCGGCGTCACCGAGGTCGACGCGACCGTCGCCGGCAGCATCTCGAGCTACACGGTCCACGCGTGGACGACGGCCAGCGTCTCGGACCGCGATCCAGAGACGCAGAACGTGCACAGCATCGGCGGCCTGTTCCGGCTGTCGGGCCTGGCGGAGGACGAGCTGCTGGGCCAGGTCGCCGGCATGGTCGGCGTCGGCTTCCGCAAGCGCTTCGGCGACCTGGAGTCGATCGTGCGCAACAACACCTACCTGGGCGTCACCCTGGAGACCGGCGGCGCGTGGTTGCCGGACGACTCCATGACCTTCGACTCGCTGCGCGCCGCCGGCAGCGTCTTCGTCGCGATGGACAGCTTCGTGGGGCCGCTCTACGCCGCGTGGGGTCACGCGGAGGGCGGCCGCGACCGCTTCTACATCGTCCTCGGTCGATCGGTGCACGCCCGCTGAGCGGGAGGAGCAGCATGGAACTGTCCAACGCGCGTATCGTCCGGCAGGGCGGCTTCCACGTCCTGCTCGTCGTGCTCCTGGCGTCGATCTTCCTCTACGCCTACGCCGACTCACACCCCTTCGTCCTGCGCGGTCTCGAAGCCGCGGTCTTGCTGGCGATCCTGGCGATGATCCGCTCCGTGCGCGCGGAGGCGGCGAACTGGCGCGCGGGGTGGGGCCTGGCGGCCGTCTGGATCGGCCTGATGGTGCTGCGCTGGCTGTCGATGTTCACCGAGGTGCCGGTGGCGCCGCTCTGGATGCAGCGCGCGCACCACGGCCTCGAGGTCGTCGTCTTCGGGTGGATCCTCGTCAGCCTCGCCGTCGCGTTGATGCGAATGAACCGCGTCAGCGCGCAGGTGCTGAGCGCGTCGCTCTGTACCTACCTGATGATCGGGCTGTGGTTCTTCGCGGTGTACCGCCTGCTGCCGCACGACCACTTCGTGCCGGAGCTGGACCCCGCCGAGGCCGCGGCGATCGCGAAGGGGGACCAGGAGGGGCGCATGGACCTCTTCTACTTCAGCTTCGTGACGCTGACGTCGCTCGGCTACGGCGACGTGACGCCGGTCTCGCCGGTCGCGAAGTCGCTCGCGATCCTGGAGGTCACGCTGGGGCAGCTGTGCCTGGCGGTGCTCATCGCGCGGCAGCTCGGCATGTACCTCGCCGCGCGCGGCGCCGACCCCGAATGAGCGAGCGGCGCCCCTCGCGAGGAGGAGCGCCGCTCGTCGTGCTCGCGCCCGCGGTCGGCGGGCGCCGGCGGGATCAGACCCAGTCGATCTGCAGGCCGGCCGAGAAGTTCGAGCCCGTGCCGCAGGGGCTCACGCCGCCCGGGTCGCGGAACCAGAACTGGTAGTAACGCGTCGCGCCGGGGCCGGGGATGTTGCCCTCGGTCACGATCGAGTCGGTCGTCGTGCCTTCGCCGTTGGCGTCGAGGAACACGACCTGGATGCGCTCGGTCGGGTTGCCGGTGCAGAGGAAGCCGTCCTTGAACGGGATGCCCGTCAGGTTCGTGCCCTGCACGAGGAGGCTCGGCTGGTTGGCGCGGGCCTGCGTCAGCGTGAACGACAGGTCGTCGTTGGCGAACGACGCGCTGCCGGCGGCGCTGATCTTCGCGCCGAAGCCGAGCGAGCTCTGGCAGCCCTCTTCGGCGCCGACCGTGGACTCGTTCGCGCAGGGGCAGGCGCCCGTGGAGCCGTCACCGGCGCAGATCGGCGTGCCGAGCGGACCGGAGTCCGTGACGGCGCGCAGCATCCAGACGCCGGTCGCCACGACTTCGATGGGCGTGGGCGGCAGGTCCGCGATGGTCATGTTCGTGAAGTCGATCGGCTGCACCGGGGCGGTGTTGTTGATCGCCACCCACGACTGCAAGCCGCCGGTGTGGTCCCACCAGTCGGTGTCCAGGGGCGCGACGTCGATGTCCGCGGGGTTGGTCACGGCCGCGCCGATCCAGGCCGTGCCGGTCGCCGTGACCGGAGGGTTCACGGGGAAGGAGTTGAACTGGTCGGTGCCGGACTGCGCGACGACGCCGGTGAACTCGGTCAGCAGGACCGCGTTCGACGGGTCTCCGTCCTGGTCCTGGTCGTCCCACACGGCGAGACGCACGTTCGTGCCGTCCGCGATGTTGGTCGCCGAGAAGCCCGCGCCGAAGGCGGCCTGGATCTCGGTCACGGTCTGGCCGCAGGGCACGCGGTTCATCCACAGGATGTCGCCGCCGCCGACCGCGCTGAACACAACTTCGGGGTCGCCGTCGTCGAGGCGCAGGCAGGGCAGCGGCGGGTTCTCGGTGACCTGGAAGCTGCCGGTGCCGCCGGCCGCGTTCACCCAGGTGCCGACCTGGATCATGAAGGTCTGGCCGGCGGTGGCGGCGAAGGCGAGGCGCGATTGCAGCGTGCCGTCGTTGTCCTCGGCGCAGGCGATCGCGTCGTCGGTGTTGAACACCGGGCAGCCGCTGATCGCGTAGACCGAGAGCTTGGTGTCGACCGTGGTCAGGCCGACCGTCGAGACCTCGACGAAGGCGTCCTGGCTGGCGGTCCACTCGAACCAGACGTCGTTCTCGACCTGCGTCGTGCCGCCGAAGGAGCACAGCGGGTCGAGCTGACCGGAGTTCGGGTCGCTGGTCGCCGTGGAGTTGTCGAAGGCGAAGAGGCCCGCGCCCGCGATGGCGTCGGTCGTCGGGGCCAGCGAGCAGTCGTCGTTGCCGTTCAACAGGCCGCCGCCCGAGCTGTTCGTGTTCGTCGGCAGCGGGGCGGTGGTGCGGGCGGCCGGCGCGTGCTTCGCCTCCAGCGAACCGCCGAACGCGGGCGCGGTGTTCGCGCCGGGCAGGTCGCGCGTGCGCGGCGACTGTGCGGGCGCCTGGGCGTACGCCAGTGTGGTGAGCGAGAGCGCGGCGATGGCGCCGAGAGAGATTCTCTGCATGGGTGTAGAGCTCCGAGAGCGGGTGGCTGTCCCTGATGTCCTGCGCGACCGCTGTCAGCCTGGAGGCGGTCGCGGCGTCCGGCGATGGGAGGGGTCCTCCCGCAACGCGCGTCCTCGCCCCCGCGAGTGACGCGCTGCTCCTGAACCGCCGGACCTGCGATTCATCCGGAAGCTAACCACGCCTCTCGAAACGGTCATCCGGGCGCGATGCACGGTCTCCGTAAGCGCGAGGCGGGTGACGGGTAAGCGCGCGCCCTCGCGCTACCGCCACGCGCGATTCGAGCGTCCGCCGCGCTCCCGGGGTCGCGCGCTTTCGACGCGAACCGGTACGCGAGGCTTACGCGCCGCACACGCGATCGGCCTCGCGCGCGTGCGGGCCCCGAACGAAGAGCGGGCGGCATCGCTCGCGCGATGCCGCCCGCCGTTCGTCGTTCCGTCCCGCCTCCCCGTCAGGGGTGGGGGAGCGGAGCGCGTCCGCTAGGTCCTAGATCCAGTCGATCTGGACGCCGGCCGAGAAGTTCGAGCCGGTGCCGCAGGGGCTGACGCCGCCCGGATCGCGGTACCAGAACTGGTAGTAGCGGGTGATGCCGGGGCCGGAGATGGCGCCTTCGGTCACGATCGAGACCGAGGTGGTGCCTTCGCCGTTGGCGTCGAGGAACACGACCTCGACACGCTCGGTCGGGTTACCCATGCAGAGGAAGCCGTCCTTGAACGGGATGCCCGTCAGGTTCGTGCCCTGCACGAGGAGGCTCGGCTGGTTGGCGCGGGCCTGCGTGATCGTGAACGACAGGTCGTCGTTCGCGAACAGCGCGGTGTTGTTGGCCGTGATCTTCGCACCGAAGCCGAGCGAGCTCTGGCAGCCCTCTTCAGCACCGACCGCCGACTCGTTGCCGCAGGGGCAAGCGCCGACCGTGCCGTCACCGGCGCAGATCGGGGTGCCGAGCTGGTCCGGGATGACGTCGCCGTCCGCACGGACGAGCCAGATCGACTCGAAGCCGGCGAGGGCGTTCATCTGGACGGGCGTGAAGTCGTTCACCGACAGGTCCGAGCTGTCGAAGGGCGTGCCGGTCGTGCCGAGCTGGTAGGACAGGTACGACACCGTCGGGTGGACGCTGTTGTAGATCTGGTCCATCGCGCCCGGGAACTCGCCGTTCGCGTGCGTGACGATCGCGCCGACGTAGGCGTCACCGGTGATCACGACGGGCGTGATCGGGTAGACGTTGAAGATGTCGGTGTTCGAGTTCGCCGTGACGACGCTCGAGGTGTGGACGCGCGTGGCGTTCGTCGGGTCGCCGTCCTGGTCGACGTCGTCCCAGACGCACAGCTCGACGGCGTTGCCGTCGGCCATGGTGCCGCCGACCGTGCCGTAGGCGACCGAGATCTCGTCGACGGTGGCCAGGCACTCGACGCGCTGGATCAGCGCCATCTGGTTGTTCGGCGACACCGGGTTCAGGCCCAGGGCGTCGTCGGAGGTGCCGCGGTCGTAGGCGGGGCACGTGGTGCCCGGGTCGATCGTGACGTCGAGGACGCCGACGCCGCCCGAACCCGCGGCGCTGCCGCCGTACAGGCCGACCTGGATCATGTAGGTGTCGCCCGCGGTGCAGGCGAACGCCATCGTCGACTGCAGGACCGCGCCCGAGTCGTCGTTACAGGCGATCGCGGTGCCGGAGCCGGGGCAGCCGCCGCCGGGGTAGGCCGCGATCTTCGTGTCGAGCGTGGTCGAGCCGTTCACCGTCGAGAAGACGGCGATGCCGTCGGCGGTCGCGGTCCACTCGAACCAGACGTCCTCGTTCACCTGCGTGAAGCCGAAGAACGAGCAGAGGGCCTCGAGCTGGCCGAAGGACGGGTCGATCGTCGCGCCGGCGTTGTCGAAGATGAAGTTGCCGGGGCCGGAGAGGGGATCGGGCGTGGCGCAGTCGTCGCTGCCCTGGCCCGGGGTGAGGAGGCCGCCGCCGGAGCCCTGCTGGGTCGCGGCGGGCTGTTGCGCCTTGCGCTGGCCGTGGACGCTGCTGAGCTGAGCGTCGGCTGTGGTGAGGGCCGAGCCGGCGAGGACGGCGAGGGCGATGGAGGGAATCTTCATGCTCTGATCTCTCAGTGAATCGGGTGTGTGAATCAGCGGATGACGCGGCCGCGAGATACGCGGCGAGGTCACCGCCCCCCCCGGGGTCGGCAACCCGCGTCACATCGCAAATTTACTGGACGATTGCGGTATGAGGAAGGGTCCCCGAGATCGTGCAGCTCCGGAAAATCGCGCCTAGTGGCTGTCCTGGCAACGGCTTACGGCGCTCAGGATTCGCTCGATTCGCTTGCGGGGCGGGCGTTTTCGGGCGTGGGGGCCCGTCCCGGCCCTGGGCGGCCTAGGAAGTTGCAACGCGGA
>JAUHYB010000381.1 GCA_030426745.1 bacterium | reverse complement strand
GCTTCCTGACCTTCCACTTCCGCCACGTGCAGCCGAACGTGAGCCTGATCAACGCCGGCCGCGGGGCGCGGGTGATGGAGGAGTTCGTCGAGCCCGACTGGCCGCGGCTGTACGACGAGGCGCGGCTCGAGTTCGTGCTGGAGCACCTGGCGCGGGAGGCGGCGGAGCTGTGCGAGGACGAGGTCGTCGAGCTCGGGCGCTTCGGCGGCGACTGGGTCCGCGCCGTGGGCCGGACCGCGGGCGGCGAGACCGTGGCCGCCATCGTCGCGGGCGACCGCCGGCCGGACCTGGCGAAGCTCGAGCTGGAGGTCGAGGAACTGCGCGGCGCGTTCGGCGGCGAGCCGATCCGGCTCGCGTACGGCGTGACCGACCGGCCCGACCGCGTGCTGGAGGTCGAGCGCGTGCCGGACGGCGAGCCGCTCTGACGAGCGGTCCGGTTCCGCGTCCTCTACACTCCCCCGCGGCATGGCCCTCGACGAGCACTTCCAGCGGTACTTCGAAGCCCTCGACCGCGCGCGCGGCGAGGACCGCTGTTACCTCTGCCGCCGTACGCCCGCCGACGTGAAGCGCTTCTTCGGCTTCGACGAGGACGGCACGCCGCTCGCCGCCGAGGAGCACGAGCTCGAGGACGTCGTGCTCGAGGAGCTCGACGTGATGAGCTACCGCGGCCTGCGCCCGGTGTGCGCGGTCTGTCAGCTCAACTTCGACGCGATCTTCCTGCTCGGCGAACACGAGGTGCTCGGCCGCGTGCTGCGCGAGGTCGAGTCGCAACGCGAGAGACTCTGGCCGCCCGGCGAGCCGGAAGCGCCCTAGCGAGTGCTATCCTCCGCGGCGCGATGCCCCGACCGCTGCCCAGATTGCTCTCCGGAGTCGAGACGCTCCTGCGCTTCTTCGACCTGGGCAGCGTCTCGAGGTGGGTCTTCTTCGCCGCGCTGATCGGCGTCGCCGCCGGGCTGGCCGGCGTCGGCTTCGAGTGGATGCTCCACCGCTCGAAGGACTTCCTGCTGCAGCACCCGCTGCACCTCTCGGGCGAGGGCCTGGGCGTCCTCGACCACCGCGTCTGGCTGGTCCTGGCGATCCCGACGCTCGGCGGCCTCGTCTGCGGCGTCCTCACGCAACGCTTCGCGCCCGAGGCGGAGGGTCACGGCACCGACAACGTCGTCCGCGCCTTCCACCGGCTGCGCGGCAAGGTCCGCGGTCGCGTGATCTTCCTGAAGGCGCTGACCAGCGCGATCACCATCGGCACCGGCGGCTCGGCCGGCCAGGAGGGCCCCGTCGCGCAGGTCGGATCCGGCGTCGGCAGCAGCCTGGCCGACGCGCTGAAGCTGTCGCACCGCGACCGCCGCATCTTCCTGCTCTCGGGCGCCAGCGCGGGCATCGGCGCGATGTTCTGCTCGCCCCTCGGCGGCGCGCTGTTCATGCCCGAGGTGCTCTACCGCAAGGCGGAGTTCGAGGGCGAGGCGATCATCCCGTGCATCATCGCGTCGATCATCGCGTACACGACGTACACGCAGATCACCGGCGTCGACCAGAGCGTGCCGATCGACCCCGAGCTGCTGGCCAGCCTCACGTTCGACCCGCGCCACCTCGCGATCTACCTGGTGCTGGCCGTCGCGTGCACGCTGCTCGGCTGGGTGTGGGTGCGCACCTTCTACGGCGTGCACGGCCTGTTCCAGCGCATGAGCGCCGTGCCGCCCGTGCTGCGCCCGGCGCTCGGCGGCCTGCTGCTGGGCCTCACCGCGATCGCGATCACGCCGATCGCCGGCGACCAGGGCGTGTTCTTCGGCGGCTACGGCCTGATGCTGGCGGCGATCCGCGGTTCGCTCACCGTGCAGGTCCTGCTGGTGCTGGTCTTCGCCAAGATCCTCGCCACGTCCTTCAGCATCTCCTCCGGCGGATCCGGCGGCGTCTTCGCGCCGTCGCTCGCCATCGGCGCGGTGCTCGGCGCGCTCGTCGGCGAGGGCGCGCAAGCGCTGTTCCCCGCGCTCGGCGTCAACCCCGCCAGCTTCGCGCTGGTCGGCATGGGCGGCTTCTTCGCCGGCGTCGCCAAGGTGCCCGTCGCCGCGGTGATCATGGTCTGCGAGATGACCGGCAGCTACGCGCTGCTCGCGCCGCTGATGCTCGTCTCGGTGCTGCACATGATGCTGTCGAAGCGCTGGTCGCTGTACGAAGCGCAGGTCTCCGGCCTGGTGCAGTCGCCGGCGCACGCGGGCGACTTCGTCGTCGACGTGCTCGCGGACATGAAGGTGTCCGACATCATCGAGGGAACGCGCGAGCCGCACTGCGTCCACCACTTCATGACGCTGCGCCGCGTGCTCGACTACGTCGCCGACGCGAAGGAGTCGTACTTCCCGGTGGTCGACGACGACGACCACCTGGTCGGCATCTTCTCGCTGACCGACCTGCGGCGCATCTACCGCGAGAACGTCGTCGAGGACATGGTCATCGTGCGCGACTTCATGATCGAGGGCGTGATCACGGCGACGATGGACGACGACCTGCACGTCGTGCTGCGGCGCCTGACGAAGCACAGCATCAACACGATCCCGATCGTCGAGGGCGAGGGCGGCGAGCGCCGCGTGATCGCGCTGCTCGAGCGGAACGAGATCGGGCGCGCCTACGACCGCCGGCTGGCGGAGCTGCGCGCCGACGACGCCGGCTGAGCGCGGGCCGGGGCCGCCGCCGGCCGAACCGCATCGCGGAGCCGGAAGTCCTTTGGAGGCCCGCCCTTCCGTGCCCCCATGGGCCCTCGCACCGCGCGGGGCGAGCGACTTCCCGGCCGGCGCGCCGCGTGGCTCAAGTGGATCCCGGAGCCGGTCGATTCTCAAAGCGAGGCGGCCCCTTCCCCGGCCGTCCGCTCCGCCATGACGCACCCCTCCTCCCCGCGCCCGGACCGCCGGGGCGCGGTCCCCGCCGGCCTCGCCTCCGGACTCGCGGCGGCCTCGCTCGCCGGGACCTTCGACCTCACGACCCTCGCCGTCGCCGGCGCGGTCGGCGCTGCCGCCTTCTGGCTGGGGCGCCGACACCGCCCCGCGCCGCCGCGCGACGACACGGCGCTGGAACGCGCCCTCGCCGAGTACGCGCTCGACGCCCCCTTCGGGCTCGGGCCCGAGACGACCGGGCTGGCCGACGAGGTGTCGGGTTCGCTGAACAAGCTGCACCACCACGTGAGCGACGCGCTGGAGCGCGCCACGCACGCCGAGCGCGCCCGGGAGAACGCCGAGTTCGAGGCCGCGAACGCCGGCCGCGCGCGGTCCGAGTTCCTCGCGACGATGAGCCACGAGCTGCGCACGCCGCTGAACGGCGCGCTCGGGATGATGGCGCTGCTGCAGGAGTCCGACCTGACGCGCGAGCAGCTCGAGTTCGTGCAGACGGCGCGCCGCTCCTGCCAGGTGCTGCTGGAGATGATCGACGAGGTCCTCGACTTCGCGACGCTGGAGACCGACCGCCTCGTCCTGCACCGCACCGAGTTCCCGCTGGCCC
>JAUHYB010000380.1 GCA_030426745.1 bacterium | reverse complement strand
GTCGTCGCGCAGCCGCCGGTGAAGAAACGAGCCCGGCTCCGTACTTTCCCTCGCGCTACGGCAGGAAGGACTTCTTGTCCTTCAGCTTGCGCGGCAGGTACTCGTCGATCACGAAGTTGAGGCCCCACTTCGCCAGCGCCTGCTGCTCGGCGCGGACGCCCATCTTCAGCATCGTGTTCAGCGCCTGCACCCAGGGCTTGTGCGCCTTGAAGAAGGGGTCGTTCTTCAGCGCGTCCTTCGCGCGCTTCACGTCGACGGCCTGCAGCTCGTGGGTCGCGTCCTCGAGCTTGAAGTCCTTGATGTCCTGCGGCGTCACGCCCAGGAACTTGGCGTTCGGCACGCAGAAGAAGCGGTTGATGTGCGCCGCGTTGCCCGAGCCGACCTTCAGCGTGCGGTAGATGTTCGCGATGCCGTAGGGGTCGCAGTCGACGAAACAGTAGACGGGCAGCTTCTTGGCCTCCGACAGGCGTCGGATGAAGCGGCGCGTCGCGCGCGTCGGGACGCCGGCCATCTCGACCAGGATGCAGCCGGCCTTCTTCCAGAACTTGTGGTTGTTCAGGCGCTGGAACATACCGCCCGTCTCGATCGCCAGGATGAACTTGGCGTCGGTCTCGAACTTCAGGTGCTCGACCGAGTGGGGGATCGAGTACGAGCCCGTGCCGAAGGCCGTGCAGTCGATGCGGATCGGCTGGCCGGTCTCGGTGTCGCGGTCGACCACCGTCAGGTTGCCGGCGACCGAGCCGCCGTGCTCCTCGGGGAAGTAGCGCAGCTGTTCGCGCGACAGCCCGTCGAGGCTGGCGAGGGCCTCGATGTCGTCCATCACCGAGTCGGACTCGGCCTGGTCCTTGAACTTGCAGTCGCCCCAGTTCTTCGAGACGTAGTACGCCTCCCGCTTCGTCGCGAAGTCGTTCCCGAGGACCATGTCCTTCGAGATCGACATCAGCCGCAGCGTCTGCGCGAAGTTCTTCACCGTGTTCACCGACAGCGCGCGGACCTTCCGGCCCTTGCCGAGCTGGAAGTAGCCGGTCGACTTCTCGTACTTCACGTTCGAGAGGCTGCGCACGGGGAAGCGCAGCTCCGGCAGCACGCGGCTGTCGATCGACTTGCGCACGCGCACGGCGGTGTTCTCGATCAGCTGGACGGTCTTCACGTCCAGCGTGTCGAGCTTCGCGTTCGCCTCGCGACCCGTCGTCGCATTGCGCGTCCCCGCGGCCTTGCGGGAGACCTTCTTCTTGGTCGTCTTCTTGGCGACCTTCTTGCCCGTCTTGCGGGCGGCCTTCTTGGCGGCTTTCTTGGCCATCGCTGGTGTGCTCGGCGCCCGGACGTGGTGCGGGCGAATCGGTGGTGGGTAATCGGCGGCGCGGGACGGGCGCTAGAACTTGCGGCTCTTGTGGAGCACGTCCTCGAGCTCCTCGACGGTCGCGTCGCGCTCGGCGTCGGACAGCTCCAGGATCTCCTGCAGCGCGACGCCGATGTGCGGGATGTACTTCTCGATGAACGAGCGCTTCTCGAACTCGCGCTTCAAGCGCTTGCCCTTGCGGATGTAGGTGCCCAGCTTGCGCCCGCACTCCTGCAGGCCCAGCTTGATCTCCTTCAGGATCTCGGGGTAGGCGGCGATCGCCTCCTTCGACTCCGAGGTGAACGGCACCCACACGCTGGCGATGTGCACGACGACGGCCATCGGTCCGATCGGCAGCGCGCCGCGCGGGTGCGTCAGGCCGTAGGAGCGCCAGTTCGTCTGCGTGACGGCCTTGGTCACCGCGCACGCCGACTGCTGGTACAGGAGCGGCACGCGGTTCGCGATGCGCAGCACGCGGATCGGCTCGTCGGCGCTGCCGACCAGGTCCTCGGTCGCGGCCTTCGACTTGTCCTTCTTCGTGATGCGGCCGGTCTCGGTCACCTCGAGGCCCACGCCCCCCGGCTTGCCGTAGGCGAGCCCGACCTCGATCTGGAAGGGGTTGCCGCGGTACACCGCGGCCGGGCGCACCGACGCGACGTAGAAGTCGGCCTCGATCTCCTTCTTGAGGCCAGACAGCAGCAGGTCCTCGCCGATCGGCGCGATGCAGTCCGTCGACGGCGCGGAGATCTTCGTCTCCTGGATCGCCGTGTGCAGCGCGGACGCCTCCTCGCGCGCGATGCGCGACGGGTAGCTCTTCGTCGTCAGTCCCTTGCCGGCGGCGTCGACGATGCGCTTCGCGACGGTCGGACCGACGCGGGAGAACTCCTCCTGCAGGAAGCCGGACAGCGAGCGCGCGCTCGTCTCCTTCAGCATCGCGATCAGGCGGCCGAGCTCGACGCCGTGGGGGTGCGGGCGGATCTCGATCGTCTCGGGCGGCATCTCCTTCGAGCTGCGCTCGTAAGTCACCTCTTCGCCCGCCGGATCCTTGAAGTGCAGCGTCAGGTGCGGGTTCGCGATCGCCGTCTGCTTCAGGTACATGTCGACCGAGCGCATGCCCTTCTGGTACCGCGCCTCCATGTCGATCTCGACGCGCGTGCCGTGGTCCTTGTCCCACTCGATGACCTGCTCCGAGTGGATCTCCGGCTTGTTGCGCGCCGTGTCGATCGTCAGCGTGAACTCGACCGGGTTCTTGCGCTTGCCGGTGCGCGAGCGGATCACGACCGGCTTGCCCGTCGTGAGCTGGCCGTACATGCCCGCCGCCGAGATGCCGATGCCCTGCTGGCCGCGGCTCTGCGACAGCTTGTGGAACTTCGAGCCGTACAGCAGCTTGCCGAACACCTTGCCGATCTGCGTGTCGACGATGCCGGGGCCGTTGTCCTCGACGGCCATCAGGTAGGTCTTCTCGCTGGTCTGGCGGATCTCGACGGAGATCTCGGGCAGGATGCCGGCCTCCTCGCAGGCGTCGAGCGAGTTGTCGACCGCCTCCTTGACCGCGGTCAGGAGCGCCTTCAGCGGGCTGTCGAAGCCGAGTAGGTGGCGGTTCTTGGTGAAGAACTCGGAGACCGAGATCTCGCGCTGCTTCGCCGCCATCTGCTGCGCGTCGGAGCGCCGCCGCGGCGCGCCGCCGGATCCCTCGCCGCTCGCCTTGCTCGCGGCGGCCTTCTTCCCGCCCTTCGCGGCGGCGGTCTTCCTGGTCGTCTTCTTCTTCGCGCTGCGCTTCTGGGGGGTCACGTCGACGTCGAAGAGGGTGGGGGTGGCGGTGTCTCTGGAGGCCAAGGCGGGGCTCGCGTGAGAGGGGGGCGGATCGCCGTTTCGCGCCGAAACGACGGGCTTCGCCCCGAGATACGGGTTCGCCGCGGGCGATGCAACGCCGCGACGGAGGCAATCCGCCCCGCTCAGGCGTCGCGCGGCGCGCGGGGCGGCTCGGCGGCGCGCTCGTCGGCGCCCGGCGCGTCCTCGCGCGCGTCCTCGACCGCCGCCGCGCCGCTCGCCGCGCGCTCGGCCGCCGGTCGCGTCGCGCACGCCTTCGCGCCCCACCAGGGGACGAGCAGCGCGAAGATCACCACCGGCTTCGACGTCAGGCAGCCGATCG
>JAUHYB010000379.1 GCA_030426745.1 bacterium | reverse complement strand
GGCGAGTGGAACGGCGACGGCGTGCCCGACGTCGCTGTCGCCGACGCCGACCTGGGGCGCGTCGCCGTGCTGTTCGGCGTCGGCGACGGGACCTTCGGAGCGCCGCAGTTCCACGCATCGGGCGCGAACCCGCAGGGAGTGAAGAACGGCGACCTGAACGGCGACGGACACGGGGACCTGGTCGTCGCGAACTTCGGCGACGACACCGTCAGCGTGCACCTCGGGACCGGGAACGGGACCTTCGCGCCTGCGCAGCTCTTTCCGGCGGGCGATGCGCCGATCGCGCTCGCCCTGGCCGACTTCGACCAGGACGGTGCCCAGGACGTCGCGGTGTCGAACCGGCAGTCCACGAAGGTGTCCGTCCTGCTCGGCCTGGGAGACGGCAGCCTCGGCGCGTCGCAGGAATACGACCTGGACGGCGCCCTGCTCGAACGACTGGAGGCCGGTGACCTGGACGACGACGGCGCGTGCGACCTGGTCGTCGTGGAGCGGTACTACGGCAAGCTGACGGTCCTCAACGGCTCGGGCGACGGGTCGTTCTCCATCGGTGAGACCTACCGCATCGGCGAGTATTCACGCAGCCTCGGGATGGGAGACATGGACAGCGATGGCGCGTTGGACGTCGTCGTCGCCAGTCAGCGCTACGGCAGCATCTCGGTCCTGCGAGGAGAAGGGGACGGGACGCTGGACGGCATCTCGCCCCTCGCGACTCCGTGGTTCCCGGAGGACTGCGTCCTGGCCGACTTCGACGGTGACCGCGCGATGGATCTGGCTGTCATGACCATCCAGGCGAGCAAGGTGTCGATCTACCGTGGCGCCGGGGACGGGAGCTTCGTGGAGACGCAGCAGTTGCAGATGGGCCAGGGTCCGCGCGCTCTGGCGACCGGCGACATCAACGGCGACGGCGTGCCGGACCTGGTGGTCGCGAACACACAGGTCGGCAACGTCAGGGTGATGCTCGGGCAAGGCGACGGCACCCTCGCGCTGGTCCAGGGCGTGCTCGCGCTCGACAGCCCTCGGGACATCGAACTCGCGGACCTCGACTCCGACGGCGCGGACGACCTGATCGTGATGCGCTGGGCGGCGGAGGTCGTCACCACGCACCTCAGCCTCGGCGACGGGACCTTCGGACCCCCGCAGGACTTCCCTTCGGGGCCTTCCCCAAGGTCGATCTCGCTCGGGGATCTCGACGGCGACGGGGACCCGGACTTGGTGGTCATGCCCAGCTACGAGTCCGAGGTGGCCGTCAGGATGGGCAACGGCGACGGGACCTTCGGAGCCGAGCAGCTCTTCCCGACGTGGTCCTGGCCCTGGGACGCTGCGATCGGCGACCTCGACGAGGACGGCGTCCCGGACCTCGCGGTCACCCACAATCAACTCGAGGGCGTCTCCGTGCTCCTGGGGGTGGGCGACGGGACCTTCGGTGCTCCGACGGTGTTCGACGTCGAAGTACATCCGTTGTGGGTGGTCATCGAGGACCTCGACATGGACGGGCACGTGGACCTCGCCATAGGAGCGATCTCCGGCGGCGCCTGCATCCTGGATGGCGCTGGTGACGGGACCTTCGGCGCGCCGCGGCTCTACGGTCCAGGCGGGCCCTCCTACTCGATGAACACCGCGGACATCGACGGAGACGGCGCGCCCGACCTGGTCTTCGTGGCGACCGTCGCCGACGACGTGACCGTGTTGTTGAACCGCATTCTGCGCTGACGAGGGCGATCGCGACGCGCCGCGGCGGCGGCGCGATCCGACGACGGCGATGACTCGAGACCCGCTCGGACCGGGTCTCGAGGTTCGGGCGCTCAGCGCGCGTCGGTCGCGGCGAGCCGCTGCCGCGCCAGCCGGCGGCGCCAGGCGTCGAGCGCCTCGCCGTTCGCCTCTTCGTTCGCCCCGCCCTCCGCCTCCGCGTCCGCCGCCCGACGCCACGCCGCGCGCGCGCCGGCCTCGTCGCCCGACTGCCACAGCGCGTCGCCGAGGAACAGCAGGTTCAGCCGCACCGGCGCGATCTCGACCGCGCGGCGCAACAGGCGCAGGCCCTCCGCGCGGTCGCCGACCGGCCAGGGCGCGCGCGACAGGAAGCGGCCGCGCAGGCGCAGCGGGGCGGCGTCGTCCAGGGCCTCGTCGGCGGCGAGCGCCGCGGCCGTCGCGTCGTCGCACGCGCCGCCCAGGCCCTCGAACAGCGCGCGCCGCGTGCCGACCGACCAGGCGAGCAGGCAGGTGTTCAACGCCTTCGCCAGCAGCGCGTCGGCGTGCGTCGAGGGCTCCGCGTACGCGAGCCCCGCGCGCGTCAACGCCTCGACCTCCGCGCGCACCGCGTCACCGGCGCGGTCCTCGGCGTCCAGCACCCACGCGATCGTCGGGGGCGCGCTCGCGTCCCGCGCCTCGAACTCCGCGATCACCGCGCGCTGCACCCGCGCGTCCGCGGCGAGGAACAGCGCGCGCGCCGCCGCCGTCCGGTCGCTCGCCGTCGCGTCCGCGCGATCCGCCCGCGCGCGGGCCGCGTGGGCGGCGGCGTCGAGCGCCTCGACGGGCGAGCGATCGGCCGCGCTCGCGCTCGCGTCGCCCTCGCGTTGCGCGACGAGCACCTCGTCGACCTCGAGCCCCGGCCCCGCGCAGGCGGCGAGCGCGGCGACGGCGAGCAGCGGGACGACGGTGGCGACGCGGGGGCGATGGGGCACGCCGGCATCCTAGACCCGGCACGAGCCGGGCGTCACGAACGGCTTGCCGGTCCGCCGCCCCGCGGGCACACTCCCGCGCATGCGTCGCCGGCCGATCCTCACCGCGCTCGTTCGCCCAGCGCGGCGCCGCGCTCCCCGCGTCCTGCTCGCCGCGGCGCTCGCTTGCGCGGCCGCCGGCGCGGCCCACGCCCAAGACCTGGAACCGCGCCGCTGGTCGCACCAGCCCGTCGGCACGAACGTCGGCGGCCTGTCCTACGCCTACACGGACGGCGACCTGCAGTTCGATCCGGTGCTCGAGATCAGCGGCGCGACGGTCGAGTCGCACACGGTCGTCGCGGGCTACTCGCGCTGGTTCGCCATGGGGGAGACGACGGCGCGCTTCGACGCGATCCTGCCGTACGGGCACTCGCGCTGGGAGGGGCTCTTGTCGGGCGCGCCGGCGTCGGTGTCGCGCGAGGGCTTCGGCGATCCGTGGGTGCGGCTGTCGGTGAACCTGGTCGGCGCGCCGGCGGTCGACGCGCAGGGCTATCGCGAATACCACGCCGGCGAGCGCGTGCACACGGTGGCCGGCGTCGCGCTGGGCGTGAAGCTGCCGCTCGGCCAGTACGACAAGGACCGGCTGCTGAACATCGGCGCGAACCGCTTCGTCTTCCGGCCGCAGGCGGGCGTCGTGCACCGGCGCGGGCCGTGGTCGTACGAGCTGACCGGCTCCGCCTTCCTGTACACGGACAACACGGACTTCTTCGGCGGCCGGACGCTGTCGCAGGATCCGATGGGCGCGCTGCAGGGACACGTCGTGCGCACCTTCCCGAACCGCATGT
>JAUHYB010000378.1 GCA_030426745.1 bacterium | reverse complement strand
GCCGGACAGCCGCCAGGGCAGGCCGTCGTTGTACCCGATCGGCAGCGTCGCGATGCGCGAGGGCCGCGGCGCGACCCACTGGCTGCCGTAGCCGACCGGCGCGCCGGCGGGCAGGTCCTTCAGGAAGACGACGGACGAGCGCAGGCGCATGACGGGGATCAGCTCGGCCGCGCCGGGGACCTCCGTCGGCAGGATGCCGTACGCGCTGATGCCGGGTCGCACGGTGTCGAAGGGGCCGCGCACGCCGGTGAACAGCGTCGCGGAGTTCGCGAGGTGCACGGCGGGGGGGCGCATCCCGACGCGCTCGGCGTGGTCGAGGACCTCGCGGAACGCCCGCACCTGGTCGGCGGTGCCGGGGGAGAGGCCGCCGTCGGGCGCGCTGACGTGGGTCATCAGGCCCGCCAGGCGCACGTGTTCGGCCGCGCGGATGGCCTCCAGGAGGCGCGGCGCCTCGCGCGGGAGGACGCCGAGCCGCCCCATGCCGGTGTCGACGTTCAGGTGCACGCGGGCGGTCAGGCCCAGGCGCCGCCCCAGGCGGTCGAGCTGCTCGACGCGGTCCGTCGCGTGGATGCCGATCTCGACGTCGTGGCGCAGCAGGGCGGCGGACTCCTCGGGCAGGATCGTCCCGAGGACCAGGATCGGAACGCGCAGCCCGGCGGCGCGCAGCTCCAGCGCCTCGTGCGAGGTGCCGACCCCGAGCGAGGACACGCCGCAGCGCACCGCGTGGTGCGCGACGGCGACGGCGCCGTGCCCGTAGGCATCGGCTTTCACGACCAGCATCGTGCGCACGCCCGGACCGGCGTGACGGCGGATCACGCGCAGGTTGTGGTTCAGCGCATCGAGGTCGATCTCGGCCCAGACTCGACTCGTGTTCACGTCGCGGAGCGTAGCTGTTGGAGGTCGCCGTTCCAACGGCGCGGACGGCTTCCGAAGGGCCTCCTTCGCCGGATCCGAGATGGCCGAGATGAGCCTCGAATCCCGAAAAAAACGCCCGAATCCGTAGACCTCGGCTTTGACACGCGCACCGGGCGCAGCCATTCTCTCCCTTGCGTCAACGAGTTCTTCGGTCCTGGTGATCCCACCACCGAATCCACCCCGGCGAACGGGGAGAACCCCAATCAATCATGGCGAGACGAACCGCTAAGAAGGCCTCCCGCAAGAAGGCGACCAAGAAGAAGGCCTCCCGCAAGAAGGCCGGTCGCCGCACCAAGAAGGCCACTGGTGACCTGATCATCAGCAAGAGCCGCACGAAGGCCGCTGCTTCCATCAACGTCTCGGGCGAGTTCTACGCCGCCCTCGACCAAGCCGTCCGCAACATGATCGCGACGGCGGAACAGCGCGCGACGGACAACAACCGTCGGACGCTCCGTCCGCACGACCTGTAGGAATCGCACGCAGCGTTCGCGCGACGTCGGCCTCCGGGCCAGGCGCGCGACGACGGCGACACCGCACACGGCCCCGCGCGCCGCTTCGGCACGCGGGGCCGTTCCGTTCCCCCTCGCGGGTTCGATCGAACGCGCCACGCACGAGATGCGTGAGTCCGGGCGCGAATCGCCGAATGGAGGCCGAACGCGGGCTTGCGCGTCCGCGCGCGTTTCCTCGATGATGCGCGCATGACGACACCCGAGAGACGCGTGTTCGAGTCGCCGGGGACCGCGATCGGCATGGTGCACGTCGGCGCGTCGCCGGGCACGCCGCACGCGACGGACGACGTGGCGGCGGTCGAGGCGCGCGCCGTGCGCGACGCGCGCGCGTTGCTCGACGCGGGCTTCGAGGCGCTGATCGTCGAGAACATGCACGACCGCCCGTACCTGCGCGGCGGGGTCGGTCCGGAGGTCGTCGCGGCGCTGACGCGCGTCGCGCTCGCGGTGCGGCGCGTCGCGGCGGACGTCCCGCTCGGCGTGCAGGTGCTCGCCGCGGCGAACCGGGAAGCGCTCGCCGTCGCGCTCGCGTCCGGCGCGGACTTCGTGCGCGTCGAGGGCTTCGTCTTCGCCGGCGTCGCGGACGAGGGCCTGCTCGACGAGGCGGCGGCCGGCCCGCTGCTGCGCTACCGCCGCGCGATCGGCGCGGACCGCGTCGCGGTCCTGGCGGACATCAAGAAGAAGCACAGCTCCCACGCGATCACGGCCGACCTGTCCACGGCCGAGACGGCGCGCGCGGCGGCCTTCTGCGGCGCGGACGGCGTGATCGTCACCGGCACGGCGACCGGCGAGGCCGCGGACGCGGCGGAGGTCGCGGCGGTGCGCGCCGCGGCGCCGGACCTGCCCCTGTGCGTGGGCAGCGGCGTCACGCCCGAGAACGCGGCGGACTACGTTCCGCTGACCGACGGCCTGATCATCGGGACGGCGGCCAAGGAGGCGGGGGACTGGCGGCGGCCCGTCGACCCCGCGCGGGCGCGGGCCCTGGTCGCGGCGATCCGCGGCGCGCGCTGACCGCGTCGAGACCTAGCGCTTGCGCGTCTTCGCCGCGAAGGGGCGCAGGTACAACGGCAGCACCTGCTCCGGCGCGGCGGCCGGTTCGCGGGTCGCGGCGAGCTCGAGCACCGCGGCGGCGGCGGGCACCGGCGTCGTGACGCGCGCGCGCGCCGCGTCGTCGAGCCCCGCGGCGTCCGCGCAGCCGGCGTCGCCCAGGATGCGCGCGCCGGCGGGCAGCAGGGCGCGCACCTCCTCCGGCGACGCGACGCGCGCCGCGTCGACGACCACCAGCACGCCGCGGCGCTTCGCGTAGCGCGCGTAGTAGAGCTCGCCGGACCGCGCGTCGAGCAGGCGCACGACCTCCTCGTCGTCGGCGCACTCGGCGTGAGCCAGCGCCTCGCCCGACGGCACGCCGACCAGCGGCGCGCCCGCGCCGCGCGCGAGTCCCTGCGCCGTCGCGACGCCGACGCGCAGTCCGGTGTAGCTGCCGGGTCCGACGCCGACCGCGACGCGGCCGATGTCGCGCGGCCGCGCGCCGAGCTCGCCCAGGAGGCGCTCGAGCGCGGGCAGGAGGTCGCTCGCGTGCGCGCCGTCCTTGTCGAGTCGCGCCTCGACCAGCCGGTCGCCCGCGCGCGCCGCGACGGACGGCTCGCGCGTCGACGTCTCCAGCGCGACCTCGATCATCGCGGCCCGGCGGCGCCGATCTCGCGCTCGATGAGCCCGGCGATCTCCTCCGCCATCGCGCGGATGCGCGCCGCGTCGGGGCCCTCGACCATCACGCGCGCCAGCGGCTCGGTGCCCGAGTAGCGCAGCAGCACGCGGCCGTCGTCGCCGAGCTCCGACTCGCAGCGGCCGACCAGCTCGTTGAGCGGCGCGATGTCCTCCAGCCGCGGCTTCACGCCGACGGGCACGTTCAGGAGGACCTGCGGGAAGGGCTGGTAGGGGGACGCGAGGTCGGACAGCGCGCGGCCGGTCTCGCGCATCACGCGCAGGACGCGCAACGCGCAGTACAGGCCGTCGCCGATGTAGTGGTGGTCGGACCCGAACACGATGTGGCCGGACTGCTCGCCGCCCAGGCGCAGGCG
>JAUHYB010000377.1 GCA_030426745.1 bacterium | reverse complement strand
CGCGGCCAGGAACTCCGACGCGTAGCCGTACTCGAAGCAGCAGTCGCCGGAGATCGACGCCGCCGCCGGGAAGACGTCGGGGTGGCGCATCGACAACCGCATCGCGCCGAAGCCGCCCGACGACTTGCCGAGCACGCCGCGGCGCCCGGCGCGCGTCGGGTAGCGCTCGTCGATGAACGGCACCAGCTCGCGGACCAGGTGGTCCTCGTAGTTCCCCATGAACGAGCTGTTCACGTACTGGCTGCCGCCCATGCGCGTGAAGCAGTCCGGCATCACCAGGATCGCCGGCGGCGCGTCGCCCGCGGCCACGCGCTCGTCGTAGCGCAGCGCGACGCCCTTGCGCCACGGGTGCGTCTCCAGGAACTTCTGGCCGCGGCCGGTGAAGCCGGTCAGCAGGAACACGACCGGGAACTCCGCGCCCGGCGCGTCCCAGCCCGGCGGCAGGTACACCGGCACCTCGCGGCGCGTCGGGTCGCCCAGGCGGTTCGACGCCAGCGCGGCGCTCTCGATCACCGGCGTCTCGACGCGCCCCTCGAACGCGACCGTGTCGCGGAAGGGGGCGTCGCTCACTGCGCGTAGCCCCCGCGCGCGCGCTTCTCGACGCCCAGCTCGTTGCGCAGCGCGTCGAAGGCCGGCTTGATCCGCCCGAAGATGACGTCGCAGCGCTCGTCGTAGTGGACGAACGCCGACTTCATGCCGTTGATCGTCAACTTCTCCAGGTCGTCCAGGTCCAGGCCGTAGTGCTCGACGGCCAGGCAGTACTCGTCCGTCATCGTCGTCGCGCTCATCAACCGGTTGTCGGTGTTCAGCGTGACGCGGTAGCCCTCCTGGAAGAAGTAGGGGAAGGGGTGCTCCGCGAACGACGCGGCCGCGCCGGTGTGCACGTTCGACGACAGGCAGATCTCCAGCGGGATGCGGTGGTCCAGCACGTACTGCGCCAGCGTCCCGACGCGGATGACCTTCTTGTCGTAGATCACGATGTCCTCGATCAGCCGCACGCCGTGGCCGATGCGGTGCGCGCCGCAGTACTGCAGCGCCTGCCAGATCGACTCGGGGCCGAACGACTCGCCCGCGTGGATCGTGATCGAGAAGTCCATGCGCTTCGCCAGCTGGAACGCGCGCAGGTGGTGGTTCGCCGGGTGCCCGGCCTCCTCGCCGGCCAGGTCGAAGCCGACGCAGCCCTGGTTGCGGAAGCTGACCGCCAGCTCGGCGAGCTGGATGGAGAGCTCCTCGCTCTCGTTGCGCATCGCGCACACGATCAGGCCGTAGTGCACGCCGAACTCCTGCTTGCCGCGCTCGAGGCCGTGCAGCACCGCGGTCATCACGGCGTCCAGCCCGAGCTCCTCCTGGATGTGGAAGTGCGGCGCGAAGCGCACCTCGGCGTAGACGACGTTGTCCGCCGCCATGTCCTCCATGAACTCGTAGGCGATGCGCTCGAGCGACTCCTTGGTCTGCATCAGCGCGATCGTGTGCCGGAAGCCCTCGAGGTACTCGGGCAGGCTGCCCTTGTTCGCGCCGGCGGCGAACCACTTCGCGAGGGGTTCGGGCTCCGTCTCGGGGAGCTCGTCGTAGCCGGCCGCCTGCGCGAGCTCGAGCACGGTCGTGGGGCGGAGGCCGCCGTCCAGGTGCTCGTGCAGCAGGACTTTCGGGGTGCGCGCGACGACTTCGCGCGTCGGGTGGTACGTCTTCTGGTCCTTCATGGGTGGAATCTAGCGTCGCGCCCGGAAAGTCCAAGCCTCAAGGGCGCCGACGGCCCGGACGCCGGCGCTCCCGGCGCGCAGGGTCGCGGCAGGGCGCGGCCGCCCGCCGCCGCGTTGCCAGCGAGCGGGGCCGCCCGTATCCTCCTTCGCCGTTTCCGCCGCCGACCCGCGCCCGAGCGCCCCTCCGGGTCCCGGCCGGCCCCCCCGCGCCCGCTCCCCGTTCCGCACCGAACCCGCCGTGACCGACACTCCCCGCGTCCGCATCGCCCCCAGCCCGACGGGCAACATCCACCTCGGCCTGGCGCGCACTTCGCTCTTCAACTGGGCCTTCGCGAAGCGCCACGGCGGCGCCTTCGTGCTGCGCATCGAGGACACGGACAAGGAGCGCTCGACGATGGAGTCGGAGCGCCAGATCCTCGAGGGCCTCGCCTGGCTGGGCGTGCAGTGGGACGAGGGCCCCGACGTCGGCGGGCCGTACGAGCCCTACCGCCAGAGCGAGCGCGTGGAGCGCCACATGGCGACGGCCGACCGCCTGCTGGAGAGCGGGCGGGCCTACCGCTGCTTCTGCTCGAAGGAGCGTCTGGACGCGCTGCGCGCCGAGCAGGAGTCGCGCAAGGAGACGCCGCGCTACGACCGCAAGTGCCTGGGGCTGGACCCCGCCGAGAGCGCGAAGCGCGCCGCGGACGGCGAGCCGTTCACCGTCCGCTTCCAGGTGCCCGAGGGCCGCACCGCGTTCACCGACCTGGTGCGCGGCGAGGTCTCGTTCGACAACGCCGAGGTCGACGACTGGGTGATGGTGCGCCAGGGCGGCAACCCGACGTACAACTTCGTGGTCGTGTGCGACGACGCGGACATGAAGATCACGCACGTGCTGCGCGGCGAGGAGCACCTGACGAACACGCCGAAGCAGCTCCTGCTGTACCGCGCGCTCGACCTGGACCCGCCGGCCTTCGCGCACCTGCCGCTGATGCTGGGCGCGAACCGCAAGAAGCTCAGCAAGCGCGACGGCGCGGACGTGGCGCTCGAGGACTACCGCAAGAAGGGCTTCCCGAAGGCGGCGATCATCAACTTCCTGTGCCTGCAGGGCTGGGCGCTGGACGGCGAGACCGAGGTCTTCTCGGTCGAGCAGCTCGTCGAGAACTTCGACCTGTCGGACGTGTCGAAGGGCGGCGCCGTCTTCGACATGGAGAAGTTCCACTGGATGGCGGGCGAGTACCTGCGCAAGGAGTCGCCCGAGACCCTGGCGAAGCACTGCGCTCCGTACGTCGTCGAAGCGGGCCTGATGACGGAGGACGAGATCGCCGACAGCGGCGAGTGGTTCCGCGCCGTCGTCGCCGGCTTCCAGGACCGCATCCGCCTGTACTCGGAGTTGCCCGCGTGGATCGCGAACCTCTTCGCGGACGACGAGCGCGTCGAGTACGAGGCCGCCGCGGAGAAGAACGCGCGCAAGCACGAGGGCCGCGTCGAGACGCTGAAGTCCTTCCTGGCCTGGCTGACGCCCAAGCTGACCTCCGACACGCCGGTCGACGAGCTGCGCGACGGCGCCAAGGAGTGGGTGAAGGGGGCGGGCCTGAAGTTCCCGCAGCTCTTCCAGCCCCTGCGCTGCGCCCTGACCGGCCAGGCCGGCGGCCCCGACCTGTTCGACGTCATGGACTGGATCGGCGGCGAGCGCAGCCTGTCGCGCATCCAGGCGGGGATCCGGCGGCTGGCGGACTGACGAAGGTACGGTGCCGCGCGCGCCTCGACAGGAATACGGTGCCAGGCACGTTCCTCCGGAAGAGCGGCCGAGGGGTGGGAACCGCCTCCG
>JAUHYB010000376.1 GCA_030426745.1 bacterium | reverse complement strand
CCCGCTGACCACGCCGGGAACACCCTGTCCACCAGGGTGGTCAACCTCTAGCCTCTGCGGGCCCGCCCGGCGCTCCCGCGCCGACCCCCGACCTCCGCGCCCGCACCGAACCCATGCGACGACCCCACCCCGCACGCCGCGCCGCGCTCGCCGGCGGCCTGCTCGCTCTCCTCGCGACCTCCTGCGCCACCAGCCTCTCGAACGACGCCAGCGGCGCGCGCGAACCGGGCCCCGGCGAGAGCGGCGAGACCCTGCCCGCGCCGACGCAGCCCGGGCCGCACCACGAGGCCATGCAGGTCCTCGCCGGCGACTGGCGGCTGGAGCTGCTCGACTTCTCCGACGGCGGCGACGGCCGGGTCGTCGCGCGCGGATCGGGGGAGATCCGCTCGGAGCTCGGCGGCCGCTACCTGGTCTGGAAGACGACGGTCGACTCCGGCGACGGCGAGCGCCACGGCGCAGGACTCCTGGGCTACGACCTGCTGAACAAGCAGTACGAGTTCCTGTGGGTCTCCGGCCGCACGACCGGGATGCCGATCGCGCGCGGCGAAGGGGTGTTGATGGGGCGCGGGATCGACCTGAACATCCAGGTGCGCGACCCGCGCACCGGCCGCGTCGCCGTCGGCCGCACCTTGCTGCGCGCGGTCGACCGGAACCACTTCGTCGTCGAGAACTACGCGCTGGACGTCGGGGGCGAGCTGCGCGTGCGCCAGCGGACGTCCTACTACCGCCGCTGATCCCGGTCCCGTGTCGACGGCGGCGGAGTCCGCGGCGTCCCTCTGGGAGTCCGCGCGCGCCTGGGCGGAGGCGCACCCCGGCGTGCTGTGGGGCGCGTTCACCGGGTCCATCGTGTTGCTGCTCGCCAGCGCCGCGCTGGTCCCGTTCGTCGTCGGCCGCCTGCCCGTCGACGAGTTCGCGCACCGGCGCGCGCCGCGCCACGCGTGGCACCTCGGTCACCCCTTGCTGGCGGTCGCGTGGCGCGTCGTGCGCAACGCGCTGGGCGCGGCCTTCGTCCTGGCGGGGATCGCGATGCTCGTGCTGCCGGGCCAGGGCCTGCTGACGATCTTCGTCGGCGTGATGCTGCTGGAGTTCCCGGGCAAGCGCAGGCTGGTGCTGCAGGTCGCGCGCCGCAAGACCGCGCGCCGCACGCTGAACTGGCTGCGGCGCAAGCGCGGGGTGCCGGAGTTCGTGTTCGACGAGCTCGACTGAAGCGAGGGGCGCGACCGCGGCGACGGCGGCCCCGCGCTACTCGCGGATCGACCGGCGCGCGCGCGAGGACACCAGGTCCGCGGCGATCACGATCAGCGCCGACAGACCGACGAAGAAGAAGACCTCGTCGTAGTAGTGCTTCGACTGCGCGTCGCGGATCCAGTAGCCCAGGCTGGCGATGCCGAGCATGCCCAGGGCGGACGACTCGCGCACGCAGGTCTCGAAGCGGTAGAAGAAGTAGCTGAGCCAGCGACCCAGCGCGAGCGGCCACACGGCCGCGACGACCAGGTCCCGTCGCCGCGCGCCGGAGTCGCGCAACGCCTGCAGCGGCGCGGGTTCGATGTTCTCGACGGTCTCGGCGGACAGGCGCCCCAGGATGCCCGCGTTGTGCACGGCCAGCGCCAGCACCGCCGGCCACGCGTGGCCGGGGCCCAGCAGCGCGACCAGCAGGAACGCCAGGACGTACTCGGGCAACGCGCGGAAGGCGACGAACGCGCCGAAGGTCACGCCGCGCACCACGCGCCACGCGGCCGCGTCGTCCGCACCGTCGGTCTCGGCCGGCCGCCGCGTCGCGACGTTGCGCGACGCGAAGGGCGCCAGCAACCACGCCGTCCCCGCGGCCAGCAGGATCGCCAGGCCGGAGATCGCCAGGGTCGAGACGGTCGCCTCGGCGCCGCGCTGCGTGAACAGCTGCGCGGCCCACTCCCACAAGTCGGCGAAGCCCCACTCCGTGTCGCGCAACGGGTAGGGCACCAGCTCGCGGTCGACGAAGCGCCGCAGGTTCTCGGCGCGGCGGCCGCCGAACAGCGCGAACGGCCAGCGGTCCGTGTCGACCCACGCCGCGACCAGCAGCGCGCCGAGCACGACGCCGGACGCGCGCAGGAAGCGGCTCTTCGGCGCGCTGCGTCGCAGGCGCCGGACCTCGTCGCGGCGGCTCATCGCGCCACCCACCTGCGCCGCATGCGCGCGCTCCACGCCTCGAACACGAGCACCAGCGCGACGAGCGCGTAGAGCCACGTCCACACCTCGCGGTAGTGCAGGTTCTCGTACGACAGGCTCAGGTAGTAGCCGATCGTCGGGAAACCGAAGAAGCCCATCACGGCCGACGACCGCACGGCGCACTCGAAGCGGTAGAAGGAGTAGGCGGTCATGTCCGGCGCCGCGCGGGGCAGGCGGCCGAACAGGAAGACCGCGAGCGGGCGCGCGCCCGCCTGGCGCAGCGCGTCGGCGGAGTCACCGGGCGCCTCGTCGATCATCTCGGAGAAGACTTTCGCCAGGGTGCCCGCGTAGGGGATCGCGATCGCGAGCACGGCCAGGAAGTCGTGGTCGCCGAAGATCGCCAGCAGCACGACGGCCCACAGCAGCTCGTGCGTGGACCGCATCGCGGCGATGCCCACGCGGAAGACCGGCCGCACCGCGCGCGCCATTCGCGAGGTGACGCGCGCTGCGTTGCGCGAGGAGTTCGCGGACGCGGCGCCCCGCGTCATGCGCCCCCACGCCGACTCCGACGTCAGGAACGACAGCGGCAGCGCCGCGACGAGCGCCAGGCTCATCGACGCAGCGGCCAGGCTCAGCGTCTCCCACATCGCCTTCGCCACGGTCGCCAGGAAGGGCGGCGCGCCCTCGGGCACCCACGACGCCTCGTAGTCGACGGCCGGCCGCACGGCGCCGGCGAAGAAGTCGCGGAAGTGCGTGCCGGCGCCGGTGGCGGGCAACAACTCGCGCCACGACAGGCCGAGGTACCAGTAGCAGGCCGCCGCCGCCGCCGCGAACGCCAGCAAGAGGCGCAGGCGCGGACCGACCGGGAAGGGTCGGCGGGGGAGGCCCGCGTCGAGCGTCGTCACGCCGGCGCGCTCTCGATGCGGTAGAGCGCCTCGAAGTCCGCGTCGCCGAGGTCCGCGGACGGACCGTCGAAGGCGACGCGGCCGTCGCGCAGTCCGATCAGGCGCGGCACGCAGGTGCGCGCGAGGTGCACGTCGTGCAGGCTCAGGATCAAGGTGGCGCCGTGGTCCGCGGCCAACGCCAGGAACAGCTCCAGCGTCTCGCGCGACCGCGACGGGTCCAGCGCGGACAGCGGTTCGTCCGCCAGCAACAGCCGGGGGCCCTGGTGCAGCGCGCGCGCGATCGCGACGCGTTGCTGCTCCCCGCCGGACAGCTGGTCGACGCGGTGGAAGAGCTTGTCCGCGATCCCGAGGCGCTCGAGCTGCGCGTGCACCTCCTCCAGCTCCTCGCCGGACGGCAGCACCATCGCGCGCCAGCCGGACCAGGTCGAGCGGCGCCCGAGCGAGCCCGCGATCACGT
>JAUHYB010000375.1 GCA_030426745.1 bacterium | reverse complement strand
CCGCTCGGCGGCTCGAAGGCGCCGATCGGGAGGCGCCCGGTGAGCAGCTCGTAGGCGACGACGCCGAGCGCGTAGATGTCGGCGCGGCGGTCGATGTTCGCGGCGTCGATGCGCTGCTCGGGCGACATGTAGTTCACCGTCCCGAGGATCAGGTTCGAGTGCGTGAGCGAGGTGAGGGTGTAGTCGGGGGCGGCGAGTTGCGCCACGCCGAAGTCGACGACCTTCACGACGCAGCGCTCGTCGTCGCACCGCACGAGGATGTTCGCGGGTTTCACGTCGCGGTGGACGACACCCTGGTCGTGCGCGTGCGCGAGGCCGGCGGCGGCGGCGGCGATGATCCGCGCGGCGGTGTCGCGATCGATCGGGCCGCGACGGATGAGGCTGCGGAGATCCTCGCCGTCGAACCGCTCCATGATGAAGTAGTACAGGCCTTCGTCCTCGCCCTTGCCGAAGACGCGGATCAGGTTGTCGTGGCGGAGCGCGAGGAGGGCGTCGGCTTCGCGTTCGAAGCGGCGCACGAAGTCGGGGTCGCGCGCGAACGCGGACGAGAGCACCTTCACCGCGGCCACGTCGGGGCCGGAGATGTCGGCCTTCGCGGTGCGGCGCGCTTCGAAGACGATGCCCATGCCGCCGCCGCCGATGACGGCGTCGAGCCGGTACCCGCCGAGGACGCGGCCGAGGAGCGCGTGGCCGTCGACAGCGTCGGTCGCGCCGGGTTTGGCGCGGGTCTCCATCGCGGTGAGCGTGATGCGTGCGCCGCACTCGGAGCACTTCACCTCGACACTTCCGGCGGGCGCGTCGAACGCGTGCCCGCACGCATGACAGCGGATCTTCAGAGTACGTCGAGTATGAGGCCGATGATGGCCACGGGCCAAACGTAGAACGCGAAGCGGTAGAGGCCGCCCTTCTTGACGAGCGCCACGAGCATCGCGAGCGCCAGGTAGCCGACGACCATCGCCGCGACGAAGCCGACCGCGAGGGGGCCGAGGGAGGCGGTGTCGAACGTCACGCCGTCCTTCGCGGTGAGGACGACGGCGCCGAGGATCGCGGGGATCGACAGGAGGAAGGAGAACGTCGCGGCGCGTTCGCGCGCGAGGCCGAGCATCAAGGCCACGGCGATCGTGGTGCCCGAGCGGCTGATGCCGGGGGTGATCGCGAAGCCCTGGGCGACCCCGATCGCGATCGCCATCCACGCGGTGATCGGGCGGGCGGCGTTCTGGTCGCGCTCGAGGAACTTGGTCGCCATCAGGAGGACGCCGGTGAAGAGCAACGCGATACAGACGGCGCGCACCGAGTGGAAGATCTGTTCGAAGTGGTCCTTGAGGAGCACCCCCATCAGGCCGGTGGGGATCGTCGCGAGGACGACGTAGACCGCCATGTTGAAGTCGTCGTCGCGTTTGACGGTGAGGACACTCGTCGCGATGCGTTTGACGTCGGCGCGGTAGAAGTAGAGGACGGGGATCAGCGTGCCGACGTGCAGCGCGAGGTCGAACGCGAGGGCCTCGTTCTTGAACGAGAAGGCCTCACCGAGCCACTGCTGGAACAGGACGAGGTGCCCGGACGAAGAGACGGGCAGAAACTCCGTGAGCCCCTGAATGATGCCGAGCACCAGCGCTTGCAGCCACGCGTTCACGAGGGCGCGAGCCTAGCGACGGACTTAGCCGCACGCCAGCGGGATCGCGGTGCAGACGTCTTCGCAGGTGCGCTCGGGGAGGCACTCGCGCGACATCGTGCAGGTGACGCCGTCGTCGAAGGCCTCGACGCAGAGGTCGTCCTCGCAGCGGCCGAGGAGACACTCGTCGTCGCCGATGCAGGCCTCACCCGCGAGTTTCTCCGCGGTGCAGCTGCCTTCGATACAGCGGTAGCCGACGCGGCACGGGACGGCGGCGCTGCACGGGGCGTCGGCCTCGCGGGGCGCGGTGCACTGCATGCCGCCGCACACGAGGCCGAAGTCGCAGTCGGCGCCGTCCTGGCAGTTGTCGCCGTCCTCGCCGGCCGAGCAGCGGTTGCGGATACACGTGGCGCCGATGAGGCACTCGAAGTCGGACTGGCAGCCCTCGCCGCGACCGCGCACCGGGCGACACACGGGCTCGCCGGGGGAGGACGTGTCGCAGAAGCCGCCGGGGCGGCAGCTGTTGCCCGAGATCGACAGCTCGCAGACGGAGTCGAGGGCGACCTGCGCGAGGCAGCGTTGGGACGTGACGCCGCAGAAGAGGCCGTCGGCGCAGCGATCGCCGAACGTGCAGTTGGCGTTGTTCGAGAGGAAGGGTCGACACGTGCCGGGGCACGCGGCGCTGGCGTCGCACCAGAAGCCGTCGGCGCAGGCGGCGTCGAAGGGGCAGGCGTCCCCCTCGGTGCCGGCGGCCTCGAGCATCGCGCGGCACTCCGGGAGCGCGAGCAGATCGTAGTCGAAGCCGAACGCGCAGGAGCGCGCGGTGATCGCCTGGCGGCACTCACGCGCGGCGAGCTCGAAGTAGGTGACGACGCCGTCGTCGACCGCCGCGTCGATCGCCGCGACGGTGGGTGTGCACCAGTTGGCCTGTTGGCGACGGACACACGCGTCGTGGTCGAAGGTGCCGGCGAGGAGGTCACACGCCTGCGCGCGGTCGCAGTCGGCTTCGGCGAGCTCGGCGCACAGCGCGTCGAGGGCGATGCCGCTGGTCTGGGGCGGGGTGTCGTCGCCGTCGCCGCCCCCCGAGCACGCGGCGAGCGTCACGAACGCGATGGCGGTGAGGCGGCGCATCGTCGCGGGCGATGATCGCGAACAGTGCGCGCTCGACGCAAGCGTGCCGGCGCTCACCGCTGGGGGATCTCGCGGCCGAGGCGCTGCAACACGGCCTGGATGTCCTGCCAGACGGGGCGCTTCTCGGCCGGGTTCCGGAGCAGATACGCCGGGTGGTACGTCGGCATGAGCGGGATGCCTTCGTACTCGCGCCACTGTCCGCGCATCCGCGTGATGGGCGTGCGCTCGCGGAGGATCGTCTGGGCGGCGTAGCGGCCCAGCGCGATGATCACCTTCGGCTGCACGACACGGATCTGCGCCTTGAGGAACGGCTCGCAGGCCTCGACCTCGTCCGGCTCGGGATCGCGGTTCCGCGGCGGACGGCACTTCACGATGTTCGCGATGTAGACGTCGTCGCGGCGCAGGCCCATGCCGCCCTCGATGATGCGCGTGAGGAGCTGGCCGGCCTTGCCGACGAACGGTTCGCCGCGCCGATCCTCTTCGGCGCCCGGCCCCTCCCCGACGAACATGATGTCCGCGCTCGGGTTGCCGACCCCGAAGACGATCTGCTTTCGCCCCTGCCCGTGCAGCTTGCAGCGCGTGCAGTCGCCGAGCACGACGCGGATCGCGTCGAGATCCGGCGCGGCGTCGAGGTGCCGCTGGAGGACGTGGAGGGGCTCGCGCGCGGGGGCGCGGTCGTCGCGCGGGGGGCCGCGGTCGTCGCGCGGCGGGGCGCGATCGTCGCGCGGGGGGGCGCGGTCGTAGCCGCGGTCGTCGCGCGGGGGCCCGCG
>JAUHYB010000034.1 GCA_030426745.1 bacterium | reverse complement strand
CGCCCGTCGACGCCCCGGATACGGCTCACGACCCGGCCGTGCACCGCTGGACTCCCGACCGTCACGCCGACGACGAATCCGCTGACCAGGATCTGGCTGCGTCCGGGCCCGTCGGCGCTTCCTGGGAACGCGCGGACGACGACGCCGATGTCGACGACGCCGCGGGTGAGGATCACGGTGACGCCGCCGCCCTCGCGGTAGAGGACCACGAGGACGAGCTGGGCGAGCCGCAGCCGCTGGAGCTCGCCGACGACCCGGACGACCCCTTCGCCGAGCACCGGTACGGGGTCGACACCGCGCAGGACGACACCGCGCAGGACGACACCGCGGACGCCGCGGCGCTCGGCGAGCTTGCGACGGACGACGCGACGAGCGAGGACGCGGCCGCGACGGCGATCGCCTACCAGCCGCCGCGCCCGAGCTGGGAGGAGCCCTACGAGGACGAGGTCGGCGAGGCCGTCCCGCTCGAGGTCGCCGAGGCCCTCGAGACCGAGGTCGAGGACGAGGCCGCGCCGATCGACGACGAGGAGGAACTCGTCGCCGCGACGACCGCGCCGGAGCTCGATGAGGTCGAGGACGTCGAGGAGACCGACGCCGACGCCGACGCGGCGGAGGACGAGGTCGAGGAGGTCCTCGCGGAGCAGGGCGACGAGCCGGAGGACGAAGAGGAAGAGTACGAGTCCGAAGACGAGGACGACGAGGAGTCCGCGGACGACGAGCTCCACGCCGAGGCCGACGAGGACGAGGACGGCGAGGAGTACGAGGACTCGGAAGACGACTCCGACGAGGAGTGGGAGTACGAGGACGAGGAAGAGGCCGACGACGCCGAGGTCTACGCCGAGGCGGAGGACGGCGAGGACGCGGACGACGACTCCGAGGAGGAGTGGGAGTACGAGGACGAGGAGGAGCCCGAGGGCGCCGAGGTCCGTGCCGAGGCCGACGCTGAGGACGACGACGAGGAGGAGTACGACGAAGAGGAGTACGAGTCCGAGGAGGAGCCCGAGGAGGACGAGGTCCGCGCCGAGGCCGACGAGGACGAGGACGGCGAGGAGTACGAGGACTCGGAAGACGACTCCGACGAGGAGTGGGAGTACGAGGACGAGGAAGACGCCGACGAGGCCGAGGTCTACGCGGAGGCCGAGGACGACGAGTCCGAGGAGGAGTACGAGGACGAGCCGGAGGAGGACGAGGCCGCCGAGGAGGAGGAGCTCGAGGAGGTCCTCGCGTCGGACGCCGAGGAGGACGAGACCGACTCCGTCGACGAGGAGGAGGACGAGGAGGTCGCGGACGCGGCGGAGGCCGAGCCGGAGCCCGTCCGGGCGGCCGAAGAGGCCGAACAGCCCGCTGCCGAGGAGGCGACCGAGGAGCCCGAGCCTGTCCCGGCCGCCGCGGCGAGCCTCGACCACGGCGAGGTCCAGATGGACCTCTTCGACGAGGCCGACTCCGGCGACAGCGAGCCCGAGGTCGTCCTGGAGCCCCAGGCGGCCCCCGGCGACGACGCCCGCAAGGTCTCGACGCAGATGCTGGTCGACGCCGGCAACCTCTTCCTGCAGGAGGGCCGGGTCGCGGTCTCGATGCTCCAGAAGCGCTTCGCCCTCGACTTCGACCAGTCGTGCGCGATCCTCGACGAGCTGCAGGACCTGGGACTGATCGGTCCGTTCGTGGACGGCTCGCGCCGCGATATACTCCTCAGCTCGGAGGAGTGGCTCGAACTGACCGGGCCCTCCTGATCCGGCGCGACCCGCGAACCGCCCCTGTTCATGCGGCATGTGGAGCGCGCGCCGACGCCCTCCACATGCCGCATTCCGTGAGCGACCCGACCTTCGTCTCCCTCGTCCACCTCGGCTGCGCCCGGAACCTGATCGACTCCGAGTTGATCCTCGGCCGCATGGGCGAGCAGGGTCTGGTCGTGACCGATGACCCGTCCACGGCGCACACCGTCGTGGTGAACACCTGCAGCTTCATCGGCCCGGCGCAGACCGAGTCGGAGAACGCGATCCGCGACCTGCTCGACCGGAAGGCGAACGGCGAGATCCAGGGCGTGGTCGTCGCCGGCTGCCTGGTGCAGCGCTACCGCCGCAAGCTGCAGGAGCGCTTCCCCGAGGTCGACTTCTTCGCCGAGATCTCCGACTACTCGGACCTCGCGCGGCGCGTGCGCGACCTGGCCGACGGGCGCGGGGTGCCGCGCTACCTCGAGGGTCCGGCCGAGCGCTCCGCCGCGCTCGCCGAGGGCGGCCGCCTGCGCGCGACGCCCGGCTCGTACAGCTACCTGCGCATCTCGCACGGCTGCGACCACAAGTGCACCTTCTGCACGATCCCGTCGATCCGCGGCCTGCACCGCTCGAAGCCGATCGAGAACCTCGTGCGCGAAGCCGAGGAGCTCGCCGCCGAGGGCACGCGCGAGCTGATCCTCGTCGCCGAGGACTCCACCTGGTGGGGGCGCGACATCGGCAAGGAGCTGCCCGACCTGCTCGAGGCGCTCGCCGAGGTCGACGGCATCGAGTGGATCCGCGTGATGTACGCCTATCCGAACCGCTTCCCGTGGGGCGCGGCGACCCTGATGCGCGAGCACCCGAAGGTCCTGCCGTACCTCGACATCCCCGTGCAGCACGCGGCGACGCCGGTGTTGCGCGCGATGGGCCGCGCGGGCTCCGGCGACCAGGTGCGCCGCGTGCTCGGCCGTCTGCGCGAGGAGGTGCCGGACCTGACGATCCGCACGACCTTCCTGATGGGCTTCCCCGGCGAGACCGAGGCCGACGCGCGCGAGGTCGAGGACCTGGTGCGCGAGTTCCGCCTGTCGCGGGTCGGCGCGTTCTCCTACTCGCCGGAGCCGGGCACGCCGGCCTTCGACCTGCCGGGCCAGGTGCCGGCCGAGGCGGCGCGCGAGCGCCACGCCCGCGTGCTCGAGGCGCGCGACGAGGTCCTGCTGGCGACGCAGGAGTCCTACGTCGGTCGCGAGATCGACGTGCTGGTCGACGAACCCGCGCGTGGTCGCGACTACCTGGTCGCCCGCGGCGCGATGGACGCGCCGGAGGTCGACCTGTTCGCGCTCGTCGCCGGCAGCGACGCGCAGCCCGGCGAGTTCTTGCGCGTGCGCGTCGAGGGCGTCACCGAGGAGTACGACCTGTGGTGCACGCCCGTCGGCGGCGGCGACACGGGCGGCGGTAGCACGGGCAGCGACGGAACGGGCGGCGGCGGCGCGTGAACATCTTCGAGCACTGGCCGAACCGCATCACCGCCAGCCGCTTCCTCGGCGCGCTCGTGCTGTTCATGATCTTCGCCGTGTGGGGCGAGCGCGCGCCGGACGAGATGACGCCGGCCTTCGCGTCGCTGTGCTTCTGGCTGTTCGTCGTCGTCGCGGCGACGGACTTCCTGGACGGCTGGCTCGCGCGCCGCGGCGGCACCGTCTCCGCCTTCGGCCGCATCGCCGACCCCTTCGTCGACAAGGTGCTCGTGCTGGGCACGATGATCTTCCTGGCGACGATGCCGTGGTCGCGCGAGTGGATGCCCGCCTGGGTGGTCGTCGTGATCCTGGCGCGCGAGTTCCTCGTCACCGGCATCCGCGGTTACGTCGAGAGCGCGGGCAAGGCCTTCCCCGCGGACTGGTTCGGCAAGATCAAGATGGTCGTGCAGTGCATGGCCGTCGGGAACATCTTCTGGGTGTACGCCTTCGACTGGCCCGAGGGCTGGCGCGACGCGTGGTCGGTGCTGGCGCACGTCCTGGTGTGGGCGACGGTGATCGCGACGGTCGGTTCGGGCGCGTCCTACGTGATGAAGACGCCCCGCGTGCTCGCGGAGGGCGGCGAGTGAACGCGCTGAAGTACGCGCTGGCGACCTCGCTGTGGCTCGGCGCGTCGCCGGTCGCGCCGGGCACCTTCGGCACGCTGGGCGGCGTCGCGATCGCGTGGGCGCTCTCCGGCACGGACCTCTTCTCCGTCTGGGTCCTCGTCGCCGCGGCCGTCGTCACGGCGGTCGGCATCGCGCTCGGTCCCTGGGCCGAGCGGACCGCGAACGGGAAGGACCCCGGTTTCTTCGTGCTCGACGAGGTCGCCGGCTACCTCTTGACGGTCTGGTGGATGGAGGGGCCGTCGCTGCTCGCGCTGCTGGTCGCCTTCTGCGCCTTCCGCTTGTTCGACATCGCAAAACCCTGGCCGATCCGACGCGTCGAGCGCGTCGGCGGCGGCGCGGGAATCGTCCTCGACGACCTCGTGGCCGGCGTCTACGGTCTGGTCCTGGTGATGGTCCCCGCACGACTCCTGATCGACGCCCCCTGGAGCGTCGCCGCCTGACGTGGCTGCTCGACGCAAGGCCGCGCGCTCCGGCGGCGGGATGTCGCTGCGCGCGCAGTTCGCGATCGCGATGAGCATCGCGCTCGCCGTCGTCGTCCCGATGGCGAACTACGCGATCTACCAGAGCGCGAACAAGGCGCTGCGCGAGGGGCAACGCGCGTCCCTGCGCGACGCGGCCTACGCGACGGCGGTCGAGAAGGAGGCCGGCCGCGACCCCAAGGTCGGCACCAGCGTCGTGCGCGACGGCCACGTCGTGCGCTCCGCGGCCGAGTTCGGGCCCGCCGAGGCGCGCGTCGAGGGCTTCGCCTACCGCGTCACCAAGGACCCCGCGGGGACCGACTTCATCGGCGACACGCTGCTGGTGCCCGCCGACAGCGAGCGCGGCGGCGGCGGCCTGCTGCAGCTCATGGGCTGGCTGACGCTGATGGTCATCATCGTCGGCGCGATCGTGTCCGTGGTCGTCTCTGGATCGATGACGCGGCCGCTGGAGTTCCTGGTCGAGGACGTGCGCCACCTCGCGCGC
This sequence comes from bacterium, assembly GCA_030426745.1. Lineage (GTDB taxonomy): Bacteria > Planctomycetota > UBA1135 > UBA1135 > JACKHV01. Next base: position 14,203 of record JAUHYB010000034.1, on the reverse strand, counting down.
GGCAACCTCGCGCACCGCACGCGGGTGCGGGGCGGCGGCGAGGTCGCGTCGGTCGCGCGCGCGATCGACCGCATGGCGACCGAGCTCAAGGAGGCGCAGGACGCCGAGCTGGAGCTCTCCGCGCGCGAGCGCGAGATGGAGGTCGCCGGCGAGGTGCGCGAGGCGCTGCTGCCGCAGGAGACGCCGCAGCTCGAGGGGTACGGCCTCGCGGGCCTGCACGTCGAGTCCGAGCAGTCCGGCGGCACCTTCCACGACTTCATCACCTGCGACGACGGCGCGCTCGGCGTGCTGGTGTGCGACGTCAGCGGCCTGGGCCTGCCCGGCGCGCTCGTCGGCGCCACGGCGCGGTCCTACCTGCGCAGCGAGCTGGCGCGCAACGCCGACGTCGCGGACGCGCTGAAGCGCGTGAACCGTCAGGTCGCCGGCGACATGCGGCGCGGCATGTACGTGACGGCGCTCTACCTGCGGCTCGAGCCCGGCTCGAACCACGCGCAGGTCGCGTGCGCCGGCCACAAGTTGCCGCTGGTGCGCTGCTCGACCGACGGCAGCGTGCGCCTCGTGCAACCCGAGGGCATCGCGCTGGGCTTCGACAAGGGCCCCGTGTTCGACCGCGCGCTGCAGGTGCAGACGCTGGAGCTCGACCCGGGCGACCGGCTCGTGCTCTCGGGCGCGGTGATCGCCGGCGTGGTGAACCCGGACGGCGAGGAGCTGGGGGAGAAGGCCTACTACTCGCTGGCGCGCAAGATGTCGAAGCTGGACGCCGAGGGCATGCTCGACGCGCTCGTCACCGCGATCGAGACCTACGCCGACGGCGAGCCGTTCCCGTCCGACCTGTCGATCGCCGCCGTCGCCCGTGAAGCCTGACCCGCGCCCCCGATGCACATCACCGCCTTCCAGAAGCTGATCGAGGACATCTACTACGAGCGCGACTCGGCGCGCGGGCTCGCGGGCACGCACATGTGGTTCTGCGAGGAGGTGGGCGAGCTGACGCGCGCGCTGCGCCGCGGCCACACCGACGAGCTGGAGGGCGAGTTCGCCGACGTGCTCGCGTGGCTGTCGACGCTCGCCTCGATCGCGGGCGTCGACCTGCAGCAAGCCGCGCTGAAGAAGTACGAGAAGGGCTGTCCGCGCTGCGAATCGACGCCCTGCGCCTGCCATTAGGGAACGATGGCGGACGGCGCGGACAGGTCGCTCTTCGGAGAGGCCGCCGAGGCTCCGGCGGCGCACGAAGGGGTGTACGCGGAGGTCGCCGTGCAGAAGCCGCTGCGCTGCGAGTTCACCTACCGCGTGCCCGCGGAGCTGGCGGACCGCCTGCGCCCCGGCATGCGCGTGGCCGTGCCGTTCGGGCGGCGGCGCGAAGTGGGCGTCGTCACCGCGCTGACGGACTCGACGGACCTGGCGCCGTCGCGCACGAAGTCGATCGCCGCGCTGCTGGACGACGAGCCGGTCGTGGACGGCGCGCTGCTGGACCTGACGCGCTGGATGGCGGGGTACTACGCGTGCTCGTGGGGCGAGGCGCTCGGCGCGATCCTGCCCGCGGCGCTGAAGCGCGAGAAGGGGACCAAGAAGCGGCTGATGATCGCGCCGGTCGCGGGCGTCGGCGCGGACCAGCTGGCCGAGGTCGAGGAGAAGTTCCCCAAGCAGCACCGCTTGCTGCGCACGGTGCTCGAGATCGGCGAGGCGACGGAGTTGCGGGACCTCACGCGGCGCCTGAACCTGTCCGACGCGCCGGCCAGGTCGCTGGCGAAGCGCGGGTGGGTGACGCTGGAGAAGGTCGACGCCGCGCCGGACGAGCTGGCGCAGGCCGACGCGACCGAGCGCGCGCGGCCCGACCAGCTGACCGCGCAACAGGCGGACGCGGTCGGCGCGATCGCCGAGGCGCTCGACGCGCGCGAATACCGGACGTTCCTGCTGCAGGGCGTCACCGGCAGCGGCAAGACCGAGGTCTACCTGCGCGTGATCGAGCACGCGCTGGCGCAGGGGCGCGGCGCGATCGTGCTGGTGCCGGAGATCGCGCTGACGCCGCAGACCGTCGGGTGGTTCCGCTCGCGCTTCGGCGAGGTCGCCGTGCTGCACAGCCGCATGACCGACGCGCAGCGCCACGACATGTGGCAACGCGTGCGCCGCGGCGAGGCGCGCGTGGTGGTGGGGGCGCGGTCGGCGCTCTTCGCGCCCGTGCAGGACCTGGGCGTGATCGTCGTCGACGAGGAACACGAGCCGTCGTTCAAGCAGGGCAACGCGCCGCGGTACCACGCGCGCGACGTCGCCGTGGTGCGCGCGCACCGCGCGGGGGCGGTGTGCGTGCTGGGTTCGGCCACGCCGTCGCTGGAGTCGTGGCGCAACGCCAAGGCCGGCCGCTACGAACGCCTGATCCTGTCCGAGCGCGTGCGCGGCATCCGCATGCCGGCGATCGAGGTCGTCGACATGCGCGAGGAGATCCCCGAGCAGGAGGGGCCGAAGCTGTTCTCGCGGCGGCTCGGCGTCTACCTGCGCCAGACGCTCGAGCGCGGCGAACAGTCGATCCTGTTCCTGAACCGCCGCGGCTACTCGCCGGTGCTGTGGTGCCGCGAGTGCGGCGAGACGGTGCGTTGCAAGCAGTGCGACGTGTCGCTGACGTACCACCGGCGCATCAACAAGCTGACGTGCCACTCCTGCTGCGAGGAGATCGATCCGCCGAAGGCGTGCCCGTCGTGCACCGCGCCGGGTCTGCGCTTCCTCGGTCTCGGTTCCGAGCGCATCGAGGACTCGCTGGCGGAACTGCTCCCCGGCGCGCGCGTCGCGCGGATGGACTCCGACACGATGCTGCGGCGCGAGGACTACGAGCGCACGCTCGCCGCCTTCGGCGCCGGCGAGGTCGACGTGCTCGTCGGTACGCAGATGATCGCGAAGGGCCTCGACTTCCCGCGCGTCACGCTGGTCGGCATCGTCGACGCCGACTCCGGGCTGCACCTGCCCGACTTCCGCGCGTCGGAGCGCACCTTCCAGCTGCTGGCGCAGGTCGCGGGGCGCGCGGGCCGCGGCGAGCTCGACGGCCGCATCGTCATCCAGACCTCGACGCCCGACCACGACGCGATCACGCGCGCCGCGAACCACGACTACGAGGGCTTCGCCGCCGTCGAGGACGAGCTGCGCGCCGACCTCGCCTACCCGCCGCACGGCCGCCTGATCCGCGCCGTGCTCGAGGACACCGACGAGTCCAAGGTGAAGGCCGCCGGCGCCGCCCTCGCCGACCTCCTGCGCACCCGCGTCGGCCCCGAGGGCGTCATGGTGCTGGGCCCCGCGCCCTGCCCGATGGCCCTCCTCCGCGGCCGCCACCGCCACCACATCCTGCTGAAGGCCGAGCCGGCGAGCCCCGCGCTCGCGACCGCCCGCGACCTGCTCGTCGGCTTCAGCGAGGAATTCGCGCGCCCGCGGACGACGATCGACGTGGATCCGGTGGGGTTGATGTAGGGAACGCGCGGCTCGGAAACGGGGTTGATCGCCCCGCGGCGATGACGTATTCGTGTGGCCGAATATGAGGTCCAGCCGGCGTCTCCCGCCGGGATCCGGGCCTCTCGCGATCCCTCCTCCCCATGGACCTGCCGTCCCGCGGCCCCGCGCGCCGGCGCGCCCGGGACGCCCCGCCGCCATGACGCCCCCCGACGCCGCCGCGCCCCGCAGGCTCTCGTTCCTCGACCGCTACCTGACCCTGTGGATCTTCCTCGCGATGGGGGCGGGCGTGCTGATCGGCTGGTCGGTCGACGGCGTCGAGACCTTCCTCGAGCGCTTCCAGGTCGGCACCACCAACGTCCCGATCGCGATCGGCCTGATCCTGATGATGTACCCGCCGCTGGCGAAGGTGCGGTACGAGGAGCTGGGCGACGTCTTCCGCGACCGGAAGGTGCTGGGGGTGTCGCTCGTGCAGAACTGGATCATCGGGCCGGCGTTGATGTTCGCGCTCGCGCTCGCGTTCCTGCACGACTACCCGGAGTACATGGTCGGGTTGATCCTGATCGGCCTCGCGCGCTGCATCGCGATGGTGATCGTGTGGAACGACCTGGCGCGCGGCGACACGGAGTACGCGGCCGGCCTGGTGGCGTTCAACAGCGTGTTCCAGGTGCTGTTCTACAGCGTCTACGCCTGGCTGTTCCTGACCGTGCTGCCGCCGGTGTTCGGCCTGAGCGCGGTCGAGGTCGACATCGGCGTCGGACAGATCGCGGAGAGCGTGATGCTGTACCTCGGCGTCCCGTTCCTGGCGGGCATGCTCACGCGCCTCGTGCTGGTCAAGGCGAAGGGGCGCGAGTGGTACGAGCAGGTGTTCATCCCGCGCATCAGCCCGCTGACGCTGGCCGCGCTGCTGTTCACCATCGTCGTGATGTTCAGCCTGAAGGGCGACCTGATCGTCGAGATCCCGCTGGACGTCGTGCGCATCGCCGTCCCGCTGGTGATCTACTTCGTCGTGATGTTCCTCGTCTCGTTCTGGATGGGCCGCAAGGTCGGCGCGGACGGGTCGAAGACGACGACGCTCGCCTTCACCGCGGCGAGCAACAACTTCGAGCTGGCGATCGCCGTGGCCGTCGCCGTCTTCGGCATCGACTCCGGCGCGGCCTTCGCCGCCGTGATCGGCCCGCTGGTCGAGGTGCCCGTGCTGCTGGGCCTGGTCAGCGTGGCGCTGGCGCTGCAGCGGCGCTGGTTCCCGGGGCGGGCGGCGTCGGCCTGACACCGGGCTGCACGGCTCGACTTCGACGTCGGTAGCCCTACTTCGCCCGCGCGCCCTCGACCACCTCGCGGAAGCGCAGGAACAGGTGCGACGAGTCCAGCGGGCCCGGCGCGGCCTCGGGGTGGTACTGGACGCTGAACACCGGCAGCGACCTGTGGCGGATGCCCTCGACCGTCATGTCGTTCAGGTTGACGTGCGTCAGCTCGAGCGTGTCGGGGAGCGAGTCCTCGACGACGGCGAAGGAGTGGTTCTGCGAGGTGATCTCGACGCGTCCGGTCGTGTTGTCGCGCACCGGGTGGTTCGCGCCGTGGTGGCCGAACGGCATCTTCTCCGTCTTGGCGCCGAGGACGATCGAGAGGATCTGGTGGCCCAGGCAGATGCCGAAGATCGGCAGCTTGCCGACGAGGTCGCCGATCGCGTCGATCGCGGGTTTCACGGCGGCGGGGTCGCCCGGGCCGTTGGAGAGGAAGACGCAGTCGGGGTCCAGCGCGAGGACGTCGGCGGCCGGCGTGTGCGCGGGGACGACGGTCAGGTCGAAGCCGCAGTGCGCGAGCGAGCGCAGGATGTTGCGCTTGGCGCCGAAGTCGTAGGCGACGCAGCGGAAGCGCTCGCCCTGCGCGGCCGGCATCCAGTCGGGGTAGGAGGCGTCGTAGCCCGCGGTCCACTCGTAGGGCTCCTTGCACGTGACGACCGACGCCAGGTCGCGCCCGTCCGTCGACGCCGCGGCGCGCGCCTTCGCGACCAGCGAGTCGGGGTCGCCGTCCGTCGTCGACACGACGCAGCGCAGCGAACCCTCGGTGCGCGTCATCTTCGTCAGCAGGCGCGTGTCCACGCCGTCGATCGCGACGACGTTCTGCTCGACGAGCCACTCGGACAGCGACTGGTCCGCGCGGTGGTTGGAGTGGACGCTCGCCATCTCCTTCATGACGAAGGCCTCGGCCCAGGCGCGCGTCGACTCGTCGTCCTCCGTCGCGACGCCGTAGTTACCGATCAAGGGGTACGTCATCGTGACGACCTGGCCGGCGTAGGAGGGGTCGGTGAGGATCTCCTGGTAGCCGGACATCGCCGTGTTGAACACCAGGTCGCCGGTCGCTTCACCGCGCGCGCCGACGGCGCGGCCCTGCAACACGGTCCCGTTCTCGATGGCGATCCACGCCTTGTCCGTCGTCCGATTCATCGCAAGTGAGGGGAGGGGGTGCGGTTGATCAGCGCGGCCTGGTAGCCGGCGCCGAAGCCGTTGTCGATGTTCACCACCGAGATGCCGGAGGCGCAGGAGTTCAGCATCGCGAGCAGCGCCGCGACGCCGCCCAGGGACGCACCGTAGCCGACCGAGGTCGGCACCGCGATCACGGGGCGCTCGACCAGGCCGCCGACGACCGAGGGCAGCGCGCCCTCCATGCCGGCGACGACGACGAGCACGCGCGCGCGGCGCAGCAAATCGGTGCGCCCCAGCAGGCGGTGGATGCCGGCGACGCCGACGTCGTTCAGGCGCTCGACCTTCGCGCCGAGCATGCGCGCGGTCACGGCGGCTTCCTCGGCGACGGGCAGGTCGGAGGTGCCGGCGCAGACGACCAGGACCAGGCCTTCGCCGTCGTCGTCACCGTCTCCGTCGTCGCGCGCGTTCCCGCCGGCGCCGGGGCGCTCGACCGTGACGCAGCCGGACAGCGGGTGGTGCACCGCGCCGGGGATCTCGCCGCACAGCACGGCGGCGGCGTCCTCGGACGCGCGGGTCACCAGCAGGCGGCCGCTCTCGGCGACGAGCGCGCGCGCGATCTCCAGCAGCTGCAGCGGCGTCTTGCCCGCGCCGTAGACGACCTCGGGGTGGCCGCAGCGCAGCTCGCGGTGCGCGTCGAGCTGCGTGTGACCGAGGTCGGTGATCGGCGGCGCCGACAGCGCGGCGAGGGCGTCGTGCACCCCGACCCGCTCGTCGCGGACCCCCTCGAGGAGGGCTCTGAGCTCGTCGATCCCCATGATCGGCGGGAGATTCTAGCGTCCCGGGCGGCGGGGGAGCGCGGCACTCGGGAAGTCCGCGCGGGGAGCGCGTGGTGCGGTGTCCGGAATACGGCGCCAGGCACCTTCCGCCGGATTCCGCGCCCCACGGGTGGGCGCCGCCGCCGCCGGCTCCCACCCGTGGGGCGCGGATCCGGAGGAAGGTGCCCGGCACCGTATTCCGGACACCGGCCCCGCCCGCTCAACGCTCCTGCGGGTACCCGAACGCGATCAACCGCCACCCCGCGTCCGCGTCCCACATCCACCGCGTGTCGCTCACCCGGCCGTCCGCCAGGAGGAAGTCGCAGCGGACGCGGTCCTTCTCCGCCCGGGTCTGCTCCCAGCCGTGGAGGTCCGGCGGCGACTCGACCCAGCCCTGGCGGTCCCAGTAGCGGCGCAGGAGCTTCCCGATCCGCTCGCTGTTCGCCACCGCCGCGATCCCGTCCACGTCGCCCTCCTCCCAGTCGACGCGGAAGGCCTGCAGCACCGGCGCCGGGTCGGTCGGCTGCTTCGCGAACCACACGGCGACGGCGACCAGCCCGATCACCGCCGCGACGCCGACGAGGATCCACACCGCCAGCCGGCTCTCCGACTCGCGCCCGCGCCGCGCGCGTTCGCGGTCGCGCTCGCGCACGGACTCGCCCCGCACCTGCGCGCGTTCGTCGCGCGCCTTGCGCCGGTACGCCTCGGGGACGCGCTCCAGCAAGCGCTCGGCCTGCTTCGCCTGCCACACGCCGAGCACCGACATCCCCAGCACGATCGCGGGGACCAGCGCCGGCCCCTGGCCCTCGCCGTCGAGCAGCGCCTCGAAGGTCGCGAGCAACGCGGACAGCGTCGCCAGCACCGCGAACGCCGACGTCGCCAGCACCGGCTTCCGGTCCGCGAGCCGCCCGAGGAACCGCGTGCCCAGGCCGATCGCGACCGCGATCACCGCGGCGACGGCGCCCCACACGAGGTTGCCGTACAGGAACAGCAACAGCGCGAGGGCCGCCGCGGCCATCGTGTAGGTCGCGCCCGGCCCGTACAGGAACCACATCTTCAGCGCCTTGTGTCGCTTGCGCCAGCGCAGCAGCTCGGCGTTCGCGCGCTTCACCTCGTCGCGGTCCTCGCGCGACGCGCGGCTCGGACGGTCCTCGGGGTCGGCGCCGCGCGCGGCGCTCGCCGCCCCCTCGCCCTCCGCCGCTGCGTCCTCCGCGACGAGCACCGCGCCGCACTGCTTGCAGCGGTACTCCCGATCCTCCTCGGGCACGCGGTACGCCTTGCGGCACGGGCGACAGATCCTGCGGACGCTCACGGGCGGTTCCTCTCTCCTGGACCGAACGATCGAGCGCCCAGTCTAGCCCGCGCGCTCCGGCCGCGGCCCGCGCGAACGCGCCGCTCCGTCTCGCGGCCCGCGCGAACGCCCACGCGGGCCGCGAACGGGAACGCGCGGTTCCCTAGAATCGCGCCATGTCGAACCGCTCGCAGCCTTCGATCGAACGCGTCCCGCTCGGCTGGGACGAGCCGCCCGTCGCGACCGCCGCCGCGTGGCTCGCCGAGCGCTTCGGCGCCGACATGGACGGCGTGCTCGTCGCGCAACCCGGCGCGCGCGGCGGCCGCCTGTTGCGCGAACGCCTCGCGCGCCTCATCGGACCGTCGTGGCGCCCGCCGACCTTCCTGACCGCGGGTCGCACGAGCGACGAGCTGCTCGCGATCGAGGGGCGGCCCGCGTCACGGCTGGTCCGCACGCTGGCCTGGGCGCGCGCGCTGCGCGACCTGGAACCGCACGCGCTGCGTCGCCTCGTCGCGCGCCCGCCCGAGCCGCGCGAGCACGCCGCCTGGTTCCGCCTGGCCGAGGAAGTGCGCGCGCTGTTCGGCGAGGTCGCGGCCGAGGGGCTCGGGTTCGCCGACGTCGCGCGCGGCGACGCGCTGCCCGCGGAGGCGGAGGGGGAGCGCGCGCGCTGGCGGGCGCTCGCCGACGCGCAGCAACGCATGGCCGACGCGCTGACGGCGGAAGGCCTGGTCGACCCGCACCTCGCGCGCCTGACCGCGATCGAGCAGCGCGCCGTCACCGCGCCGCGCGCCGTCGTGCTGGTCGGCGTCGTCGAGTCGAACGGCCTGCTGCGCCGCGCGCTGGAGCTGTGCGACTGCGAGCGCGCCGCGCTGGTCTTCGCGCCCGCGGACCTGCTGGACGGCTTCGACGAGGTCGGCGCGCTCACGCCCGCGCGCTGGATCGATCGCGGCACCTCGATCACCACCGACGACTGGCGCGTCGTCGACGGACCCGATCAACAGGCGGCGGCCGCGCTCGACGCGATCGCGCGCTTCGACGGGCGTTACGCGGCCGAGCGCATCACCCTGGGCGTCGCCGGCGCGGAGGTCGCGCCCTACCTGCGGCGGCGGCTGGCGGCGCAGGGCGTGCACGCGCGCGACGCGGCGGGCGTGCCGGTGTCGCGCAGCCTGCCCGCGCGGCTCGTCGACGCCGTCGCGGCCTACCTGGACGGCCGCCGGTTCGCGGAGTACGCCGCGCTCGTGCGGCACCCCGACGTCGAGGCGCGCTTGCGCGTCGACGCGCCGGACGTGGACCCCGCCGCGACGCTGGACGCGCACCACCAGGAGCACCTGCCGGGCTACGCGGACGGCGAGTGGTCGGGCCGCGAGGGCGGGCGGCTGGCGGCGCTGGCGGACGCGGTGCACGCGCTGTTCGGCGAGCTGGACGACGAGGCGACGCGGCCGCTCGCCGCGTGGGGACCGGCGGTGCGCGCGATGCTGTCGCGCGTGTACGAGGGGCGCGAGTGGGACGACGAGGTGCCCGCGGAGCGCGCGCTCGCCGAAGCCCTCGCGCGCGTCGGTCGCGCCGTGCAGGAGCTCGAGGAGTTGCCGGACGCGCTGGACGAACCGGTGACCGCGCACGCGGCGCTCGCCGTCGTCTCGCGCCTGTGCGCGACGCAGGCGATCCCCGAACCGGCCGCGCCCGACGGCGCGCCGACGATCGAGATGCTCGGCTGGCTGGAGCTGGCGATGGACGACGCGCCCGCGGTCGTCGTGACGGGCATGAACGACGGCGACGTGCCGGCGTCGCGTCGCGGTGACGCGTTCCTGCCGGACGGCTTGCGGCGGTCTCTGGGGCTCGACGCGGACGAGGCGCGCCTGGCGCGCGACCTGTGGGCCGCGGAAGTCATCGTGCACTCGCGCGAGGCGCACGTGTTCGTCACCGGGCGCCGCAGCCGCGCGGGCGATCCGCTGTTGCCCAGCCGCGTGCTGTTCCACCGCGACGACGCGGAGGTCGTGGAGCGCGTCGGCCACTTCCTGGCGGGCGGCGGCCACGAGGACGCGCGCACCGACGAGGACCCGCGCCCGCGCGAGCTGCCGCGCATGCCGCGGGACCCGGAGGTCGAGTCGATCTCGGTGACGTCGTTCAAGACGTTCCTGACGTCGCCCTACGCGTACTACCTGACGCGCGTGCTGGGGCTGGAGAGCGGCGACGACCGCGCGCGCGAGCTGGACGCGCGCAACTTCGGCATCCTTGCGCACGACGTCCTGGAGCAGTGGGGCCGCGACGAGGCCGCGCGCGACCGCGACGACCCCGAGCGCGTCGCGCGCGACCTGGTCGGGCGCATGCGCGGGCTGGCGCGGCAGCGCTTCGGCGAGCGCCCGCTGCCGGCGGTGGCGCTGCAGCTGGAGCAGCTCGCGTGGCGCCTGGAGCGCTTCGCCGCGCGGCAAGCGGACTGGTACGCGCAGGGCTGGCGCGTGCGGCACGTCGAGTGGTCGCCCGAGGGCGGCGGCGTGCGCTTCGAGGTCGACGGCGCGCCGATCCGGCTGAGCGGCCGCGTCGACCGCGTCGACGTGAACGTCGAGACGGGCGGCGTGGCGCTGCTCGACTACAAGACCGGCGACCGCGCGGCGGATCCTCTGCGCGCGCACCGCAAGCAGGACGGCGATTGGCGCGACCTGCAGCTGCCGCTCTACACCCACCTCGCGCGCTCGCTGACCGGCGGGGCGCAGCCGACGCTGGGCTACGTGACGCTGGGCAAGGACGAGCGCCAGATCGGCTTCGCGACGATCGAGCGCTTCGCGCCGACGAAGAAGTCGACGGAGACCTTCGCGGAAGGCGTCGAGGCGGCGCTGGAGGTCGCGCGCGACGTGGTGCGGCGCATCCGCGCGCGCGACTGGTTCGACGTCGGCGATCGGTGGCCGCTGGGCGAACCGGCGTTCGCGGCGCTCGGCGGACAGGGCTTGCTGGCGACGTCCGCGGACGGCGACCTGGAAGGAGGCGAGTGATGACGCAGTCCCCGCACCGCTTGCTCCTGGCGTCGGCCGGCACCGGCAAGACCTTCCAGCTGACGAACCACTTCCTGCGGCTGCTGTTGTCCGACGTGCGCCCCGAGCGCGTGCTCGCGACGACCTTCACGCGCAAGGCGGCGCGCGAGATCCTGGACCGCGTGCTCGAGCGCCTGGCGGACGGCGCGCGCGGCGGCGAGGCGGTGGAGACGCTGCGCGAGTTCACCGGCGTCGACGGGCTGACCGCGGAGCGCTGCGCCGCGCTGCTGGGTCGCGTCACGCGCGGCATCGACCGCGTGCAGGTGCGCACGATCGACGCGTTCTTCGTGCAACTCGCGCGGCTGTTCGCGATGGACCTCGAGCTGCCGCCCGAATGGTCGATCGTCGACGACCGCGAGGATCTGGAGTTGCGCGCCGAGGCGATCCAGGACGCGCTGTCCGACGGCGGAACGGCGGAGCAGCTGGAGCTGTTGCGCGGCTTGCAGGGCGGCGACGCCACCAGCCGCGTGCTGACGCAGGTGCTGCGCGACCTGGGCGACGGGCGCGACGTGTTCCTGGAGAGCCGCGCGGAGGCGTGGGCCCGCCTGGACACCGTCGGCGAGCTGGGCCCGGACGCGCTCGACGCGAGCCTCGCGGACCTGGCGCGCGCCGAGTTGCCGGTGACCCGGTCGACCGGCGAACCGAACAAGAACTTCGCGAAGGCGCGCGCCGCGCTCGAAGAGGCCGTGCGCGACGAGCACTGGAGCAAGGTCCTCGACGCCGGCTTCGGCAAGGCGGTGATCACCGGCGCGACGAAGTACTCGCGCGTCGAGATCCCCGACGACCTGCTGGCGGCGGTCGAGCCGCTGGTCGGCCACGCGGCCGCGCGCCTGGTCGAGGAGCTGAACCAGCGCAACGCCGCGCTGTACCGCTTGCTGGAGCGCTTCGAGACGCACTACGAGGCGCGCAAGCGCGCGCGCGGCGGCTACCGCTTCGAGGACCTGCCGCTGGCGCTCGCCGGGCGCCCGGGCGATCCGCGGCCGCTCGAGGAGCGCGGGTTGGACGTGTGGTTCCGCCTGGACGCGCGCGTCGACCACCTGTTGCTGGACGAGTTCCAGGACACGGCGCCGCTGCAGTGGCGCATCCTGGAGCCGCTCGCCGCGGAGATCCTGGCGGACGGCACGGGCGAGCGCTCGTTCTTCTGCGTCGGCGACGTCAAGCAGTCGATCTACGGCTGGCGCAAGGCGGAGCCGCGGCTGCTCGCGGGCCTGGCCGACCGCTACCCCGTGTTGCAACCGGAGGAACTCGCGCGCAGCTGGCGGTCCTCGCGCGTCGTGCTGGACACGGTGAACCGCGTGTTCGGCGACGTCGGGCGCAACGAGGTGTTCGCCGGCGACGAGCGCGACGTGCAGCGCGAGGCGGCCGTGGAGTGGCAGCGCGGGTACCCGACGCACGAAGCCGCGCTGGACGTGCCGGGCGCGGCGTGCCTCTTCGTCGCGGACGAGCCGGACGCGGAGCGCGGCGAGTCGAAGGACGACGTGGTGTTGCGGCGGTGCGTCGAGCGCGTCGCCGCGCTGCACGCGGAGGCGCCGGACGCGAGCGTCGGCGTGCTGCTGCGGCGCAACCGCGACATCCCGCGCCTGATCCACGCGCTGCGCGACCGCGGCGTGCGCGCCAGCGGCGAGGGCGGCAACCCGCTGACCGACGCCGAGTCGGTGCTGGCGTTCCTGTCGCTGCTCGCGGTCGCGGACCACCCGGACGACACGGCGGCGGCCTTCCACCTGGCGACGACGCCGCTGGGCGAGGCGACCGGGCTGGCGCCCGACGCGGACGAGGCGGCGCGGCGCGACTTCTCGCGGCGACAACGCGCGCGCGTCGCGGCGCTGGGGCTGGGCGGCGTGGCGGAGGAACTCGCGGCGACCGTCAACGCGGACGCGCGCTGGTCCGACTGGGACCGGCGACGCTTCGCGCAGCTCGTCGACCTCGCGTACGCCTTCGAGGACCGCGCCACCCTGCGCCCGACGGACTTCGCCGAGCACGTGCGCCGCGAGACGGTCGAGGCGCCGGGCGACGCGTCGGTGCGGGTGATGACTATCCACGCGTCGAAGGGCCTCGAGTTCGACGCGGTGGTGCTGCCCGAGCTGCAGGTGCCGCTGGTCGGGCAACGCGACCGCTTGCTGAGCCGCCGGCAGGATCCATACGGCGAGATCGACCTGGTCTCGAACGCGCCGACGCAGTCGCTGGCGCTGGCCGGCGGCGGCTTGCTGGACCTCTACGACGGCGCGACGCGGTCGGCGGTCACCGAGGCGCTGTGCGTGCTCTACGTCGCGCTGACGCGCGCGGCGCGGCGCCTCGAGTTGATCGTGCCGGCCTTCGACGCGGAGAAGGGGCCCGGTCTGGACGGCGCGGGCCTGGTCGTGTCGGCGCTGGTCGAGGCCGACGCCGAGGTCGGCGCGGACGGCCTGCTGTGGTCGCACCCCGAGGGCGACGCGGACTGGGCGCGCGGCTGCGGTGCGGAGGAGCGCGCGCCGTCCGCGCGCGAGGCGGCGCCGGCGTTCCGGTTGGCGCCGACGACCGCCCCGCGCAGCTCGCCGACGCGCAGCCCGTCGGCGACGGAGGGCGGCGGCACGCGCCGCGCGGGCGACCTGTTGCGCGGAGGGCGCGGCGCCGCGGTGGGCACGATCGTGCACCGCGCGCTGGAGGGCTTCACCTGGATCGATGACGGCGTCCCCGGCGAGGACCGCGTGCGCGCGATCGCGTCGCGCGAGGGCGCGGACCAGCGCCTGGCGGACCGCGCCGCGCAGATCGTGCGCGACGGCCTGGCCGCGGGGGAGGTGCGCGAGACGCTGACCCGCGCGTCGTTCGACGCGGGGCCCGGCGACGAGGTGCGCGTGCGGACCGAGCACGCGTTCTCGCTGTTCCTGCCGAACGCCGACGGCGTCGAGGAGCTGTGGAGCGGCTCGATCGACCGCCTCGTCGTCGTCGAGCAGGGCGGCGCGCCGACGCGGGCCGAGGTCGTCGACTACAAGACCGACGCGGTGGAGCGCGGCGCGGACCTGGACGCGGCGGTCGCGTTCTACCGCCCGCAGCTCGAGAGCTACCGGCGCGTGGCGGCGGCGCAGCTGGGGCTCGCGGAGGAGTCGGTGACGTGCAAGCTGGCGTTCCTCGTGCCGGGCGTCGTCGTCGGCGTGTGAGGGGAAGTACGGAGCCGGGGTCGTTCTTTCACCGGCGACAACGCGACGACCCGGGCCGGAGGTGCCGGCCCGGGTCGTCGCG
>JAUHYB010000374.1 GCA_030426745.1 bacterium | reverse complement strand
GCGATACCCGCGCGCGAGTTGGTCGCGCACGAAGTTGCCCGAGAGCGGCGCGTAGATGCGCCGCGGGCTGTCGGCGGCCTCGCTGGAACCGTGCACGCTCATCACCTCGGTCAGCGGCTCGAGCTCCGGGTCGGGCGCGTAGTCCCAGTTCGTCGCGATCGGCCCGCCGGCCGAGTGGTGGGCGAAGGTCAGCGCGGGGTGCCCGCGCAGCGCGTCCCACAGCTCCGCCGGCGTGTCGGTCGCCTCGTCCATAGCGGACAGCAACTCGCCGCTCTCGCCGAAGTACATGACGTGCCGGTGGCCGTGGATCCAGTTCGTCCACTCGTAGGCGTGCAGCGCGACGAAGCGCCCCGGCTCGTTCGCGGCCTCGACGGCCCGACCGATGCGGTCCCAGGTCGCGGGGTCCGCGTCCAGCGGTCGCACGCCCCAGTGGTCGTGGTCGGTCAGCGCCGCGACGTCCAGCGCCGCGACGTCGCGCGCGTAGGCGAACCAGTTCTCCGGCGTGCCCGTCCCGTCCGACACGCCGCTGTGTCCGTGCAGGTCGGCCCAGCGGACCGGCGTCACGCCGTCGCGCGACCACAGCGGGTTCGAGCGCGCGGCGACGGTCGCCTCTCCGAGCTGCGCCGTGGCGTCGACGCGCCAGGTGCCGGCGGGGACGCCCTCCAGTACGACGCGCGTGGCGCCGTCCTCGTCGACCGCGACCTGGTCCGGCACCGGCAGGCCGATCGGCGAGGACGACAGCGAGACCCGCGCCGGCCCGCGCGCGCGGTTGCCGAAGGCGTCGATCAACGCCAGGTCGAGCGCCGCGCCGCCGCCCGGCGTCGTCGTGCTGGCCAGCGTCACCACGACGTCCCGCGCGGGCCCGGCGACGACGTCCACGCGCGGCGGGTCCGCGATCAGCTCGGCGATGCCGTCGCCGTCGCCGTCGACGCGGAACCACAGCGGCGCCTCGCGCTCGGCGTAGCAGTCGACGCGCGCGAGCGCGGGGCCGGCGCCGTACACCAGCCGGACGCGCTCACCCGGTTCGATGGCGCGCCCGCCGACGTTGACGGCGAGCAACCCGCGGTCGACCTGCTCGGCGGACAGCAGCACGCCGTCGGCGCTCGTCCCGGCCACGCAGTAGCCGGGCGCGCGCGGGTCGCGCGTCTGCGGCGGGCTCCACTCCCAGAACGGCGGAGCCAGGAACAGCAGCGCGCCGCCGACGGCGACGCCGTGCTCGCCCGCCGTGAAGTCGAAGCGGAAGCGCGCGGAGCCGCCCGCGACCAGCGCGTCGGTCGGCGCCCCCTCGGGTCCCGGCCCCCGGGCCTCCTCGATGCGCAGCGTCACCGTGCCGCCGCCGTCGGACGGCGCGCGGGGCGCGTCGCGGTCCTCGCGGAACTGCGCGACGATCTCCGGCCGCGCGGTGGGGGGCAGGGGCGCGTCGGCGCCGGGCGTGGTCGCCGCCGGCTCGGCCCCGGCGGGCGCGGCGGGATCGTCGCCGCAGGACGCGAGGGCGGCCAGGGTCAGGAGGATGGCGGTGCGGCGCATGCGGCCGGCCACTCTACCAGCGACGCCCGGCGCGCGCCGACTGGAGGCCGAGACCCGCGCTCCGCTATGCTGCTCCGCCCGAACGGAGACCCCATGGACCACGCCGCCGCCCGCGAGTTCATCGACAGCACCTGGGACGACACGATCGTCCCCACGCTCGTCGAGTACATCGAGATCCCGAACAAGTCGCCGCACTTCGACCCCGACTGGGCGGAGCACGGCTACATGGACAAGGCCGTGCGCCTGATCGGCGACTGGTGCGCCGCGCGCGAGATCGAGGGGCTGACGGTCGAGGTCGTGCGCCTCGAGGGTCGCACGCCGGTCCTCTACATGGAGGTGCCCGGCTCCGCGGACGACACCGTGCTGCTGTACGGCCACCTCGACAAGCAGCCCGAGATGACCGGCTGGGACGAGGACCTCGGCCCGTGGAAGCCGGTGTTGAAGGACGACAAGCTGTACGGCCGCGGCGGCGCGGACGACGGGTACGCGGCCTTCGCGTCGCTGACCGCGATCGAGGCGCTGCAGCGCCAGGGCGTGCCGCACTCGCGCTGCGTCATCCTGATCGAGGCCTGCGAGGAGAGCGGCAGCTACGACCTGCCGCACTACATCGACGAGCTGAAGGACCGCATCGGTTCGCCGCGGCTCGTCGTCTGCCTGGACTCGGGCTGCGGCAACTACGATCAGCTGTGGAGCACCACGTCGCTGCGCGGGATCGTGACCGGCGTGCTGTCGGTCGAGACGATCCGCGAGGGCGTGCACTCCGGGGACGCCAGCGGCGTCGTGCCGTCGTCGTTCCGCGTGATCCGCGCGCTGCTGTCGCGCCTCGAGGACGAGGCGACGGGCGCGGTGTCGATGCCCGAGGCGTCCGCCGAGATCCCCGCGCAGCGCCGCGAGCAAGCCGCCGCCGCCGCGGAGGTCCTGGGCGAGATGGTCTGGGCCAAGTTCCCGTTCCACGAGGGCGCGCGGCCCGTCAGCGACGACGGCGCCGAGCTCGTGCTGAACCGGACCTGGCGCCCGGCGCTGTCGGTCACCGGCGCGGCCGGCCTGCCCGACGTCGACGACGCGGGCAACGTGCTGCGGCCGGTCACCAAGCTCGTGCTGTCGCTGCGCGTCGCGCCGACGGCCGACGCGGACCTCGCGGCGAAGCGCCTGAAGGAGCTGCTGGAGCGTGACCCGCCCTACGGCGCGTGCGTGCGCTTCGAGCCCGGCCAGTCGGGCCAGGGCTGGAACGCGCCGGCGCTGGCGCCCTGGCTCGAGGAGGCCACCGACCGCGCGTCGCGCGACTGGTTCGGCGCAGGGGCCGTCTACATGGGCGAGGGCGGCTCGATCCCCTTCATGGGGATGCTGGGCGAGCAGTTCCCCGACGCGCAGTTCCTGATCACCGGCGTGCTCGGCCCGCAGTCGAACGCGCACGGCCCGAACGAGTTCCTGCACATCCCGATGGGCAAGCGCCTGACCGGTTGCGTCGCCCAGGTGCTGGAGGAGCACTTCCGACTGTTCGGCGCGCAATAGCCGCGCCGAGCGTTCGCAGTCGGCCCAGACCTGCGCGCATACAGGAGTCGCGCGCGGTCGCCCGTCCCCCGGCGGCCTTACACGCCGCTGACATCGAGAGTCGAACCCTCATGCAGAACCAGACCTTCCGGGTCCTCGGACCCGTCGTGGCCGTCGTCGGCGCGGCGTGCAGCTCCGCCCCCGCCGAGCCCGCGCAACCCGCCTCGCAAGGCGGAACGAACGCCGCCGCGTCCGTGTCGAGCGGCACGTTCATCGAGGACGGCGACGTCCAGCCGCACGCCGGCATGATGCGTTACCCCGCGATCAGCGCGACGCACATCGCCTTCGTCTACGGCGACGACCTGTGGACGGTGTCGCGCGAGGGCGGCACGGCCAGCCCGCTGGCCAGCCCGGTCGGCGCGGAGCGCATGCCGCGCTTCAGCCCGGACGGCCGCACGCTGTCGTTCTCCGCGAACTACGACGGCAACGCCGAGATCTACACGCTGC
>JAUHYB010000373.1 GCA_030426745.1 bacterium | reverse complement strand
CGGCTGCCGCCGAAGGCGGCAGCCGGCGGCCGCGCGCCGGTGAAAAAACGAGCCCGGCACCGTACTTTCCCCCGACACCTCCGACTCCGCGGCTTCCCTCGCGGGTCGGCCTTGCTGTCCGGTATCCTGCGGGCCCGCCGCGACCCCCTCACCACCTCCTCCCCGTGCGCATCCTCTTCGTCTACCCCAACCTCTACACGCAGATGGGCTTCAACCACGGGTTGGCGTCCCTCTCGGCGGTGTTGAAGCACGCGGGGCACGAGACGCGGCTCGTCAACCTGAACGAGAACCTGCCGCCCGTCGCCACGGACGAGGACCTCTACGCCGAGGCGCGCGCGTGGGGGGCCGGCATGATCGCCTTCTCGTGCCTGACGCAGCAGTACGCGGAAGCGCTGCGCCTGGCGCGCTTCCTGCGCGAGCGCGCGGCGGCGGACGGCGTCGCGCTGCCCCCGCTCGTCGTCGGCGGCATCCACCCGACGATGGTGCCGGAAGACGTCATGCGCGACGGCGTGTGGGACCACGTCGGCGTCGGCGAGTGCGAGGACGCGCTGCTGGAACTCGTGCGCCGCGTCGAGGCCGGCGACGCGCCCGACGACGTGCGCAACTTCCTGTCGTGGAAGGGCGGCGCGCGGCCGGCGGACGGGAACGACCTGGACTGGGTGCGCAACCCGGTCGGCGAGTTCCCCGACTTCGCGGAGCTGCCCGAGCCCGACTACGCGCTGTTCGACACCCAGCGCATCACCGACAACAAGCACGGCTGGTTCGGCCTGATGTCCAGCCGCGGGTGCCCGTACCGCTGCACCTACTGCCTGAACCACAAGATCATCGACCGCTACAAGGCGGACCTCGAGCGCGGCGTCAGCAAGCTGGGCTTCTTCCGCTTCCGCCCGGCGGACAAGATGATCGCGGAGATCAGGGGCGTGCTGGAGCGCTACGAGGGCATCGGCACGTTCATCCTGGACGACGACCTGTTCACGCAGAACGTCGAGCACGCGATCGAGTTCTGCGACGCCTACGTCGAGTCAGGCATCGGCGTGCCGTTCGTCGTGAACTCGCACGTCAAGCGCCTGGACCCGCGCGTCGCGGAAGCGCTGTCGCGCGCCGGCTGCAAGATCCTGAAGCTGGGCATCGAGTCGGGTTCGCCGCGCGTGCGCAAGCAGGTGCTGAAGCGCAGCATGACGCAGTCCGACGTGCTGCTGACCGTCGAGAGCGCGGAGCAGTACGGCCTGCACACCTCCGGCTTCGTGATGATCGGCCTGCCCGGCGAGACGCCGGACGAGCGGCTGGAGACCGTCGACCTCCTCGCGCAGTCGCGCATCGGCCGCTTCCGCACGTCGTTCTTCTTCCCGTTCCCCGGCACCGAGTCGTACCGCATGTCGATCGAGGAAGGCGTCTTCGATCCGGAGGCCGACACCTCGCTGACGACCTTCACCGACGGTTCCGCGCTGGACTTCGGCGCCGAGCAGAACCTGCTGATCGACAAGCTCGGCGTGTGCATGCCGTGGTTCGTGAACGCGCGGCTGGCGCACTTCCACCCGGGCTCGCCGGCGTCCGAGCGCTACGCGCCGATCGTCGCCCGCGTGCTCGCGATGGGGGACGACGAGTGGCGCGCGTTCCGCCCGACCGTCAAGGACCACGACCGCGAGCTGTCGGCCGCGGCCGTCGAGGCGGGCGAGCTGCACTACGCGATCCGCTACAACACGTTCATGGGCGTGCGCTCGGACTACTTCCTGGCCGAGGAGCAGGGGACCGAGTGGTCCACCGCGTCCGCGAAGCCCAGCGCCGAGGACCTCGCGAACCGCGCGCTCGCCGCCGCCGCGGCGGAGATCGCCTGAGGCCCGCGCCGGCATGCTGTCGTTCGGCACGGGACCCGAGTCCGGCGCGCCGCGCGTCGCCGTCTGCGGCGACCTGATCGCGGACCGCTACGTGTACGCCAGCCCGCGGCGGCTGTCGCGCGAGGCGCCGGTGATGGTGCTGCGCCACGAGCGCGAGCGCCTCGGCGCCGGCGGCGCGGCGAACGTCGCGGTGAACCTGGCGGCGCTCGGCGCGCGCGTGTCGGCCTTCGGCGCGCTCGGCGACGACGAGTCGGGCGAGGGCGTGCGCGCGGTGCTCGCGGGGCTGGGCGTCGACACCGGCGGCGTGGCGCGCGACGGCGCGTGGCGCACGCCGACGAAGACGCGCATCCTGGCGGCCGAGGCGCGGCGCTTCCCGCACCAGGTGCTGCGCATCGACCGCGAACCGGACGCGCCGCTCCCCGCCGAGGCGCGCGGCGCGATCGTGCGCTCGCTGGCGGACGCGTTCGACGACGCGGCGGCGCTGCTCGTCTCCGACTACGGCTACGGCGCGGTGGGCGAGGAGCTCGCCGCGGAAGCGCGCCGGTGGGCCGCCGCGGGCCGCGTGGTCGTGCTGGACCCGCGCGAGCGCATCGACGGTTTCGCGGGCATCGACGCGCTGACGCCGAACGTCGGCGAGCTGGCGCGCTTCGTCGGCGTCGACCCGCGCACGCTGGACGACCCGCGGGCGCTGCGCGAGGCCGCGCGGACGCTGCGCGATCGGGTGGGCTGCCAGCGCCTGCTGGTGACGCGCGGCAACCTCGGCATGGCGCTGTTCGGCGACGGCGTCGAGGACGGCGGCCTGGCCGTGGCGGCGTCCGGCGCGCGCGAGGTCACCGACGTCAGCGGCGCGGGCGACACCTCCGCGGCGGTCTTCGCGCTGTCGTTGGCGGCCGGCGACGAACCCGCGGAAGCGATGCGCCTCGCGAACCTCGCGGCGGGCGTCGTGGTGATGGAGAACGGCACGGCCGTGTGCCCGCTGGACCGCCTCGCCGCGCTCGCGGAGGACGCCGGCGGGCCGCCCGTCGTGCCGCTGGGCGAGGAGCGCTCGGCCTCGAAGGACGCGGACGACGCGGACGACGACGTCGGGGGCCGCGCGTGAGCTGGTCCGGACCGCCCGCCTTGCCCACGCGCGAGGAGCTCGCCGCGGAGGTCGCCGCCTGGCGGGCCGCTGGAACGCGCGTCGTGCTGGGCAACGGCTGCTTCGACCTCCTGCACGTCGGGCACCTGCGCTACCTCGCGGACGCGCGGTCGCGCGGCGACGTGTTGATCGTCGCGCTGAACACGGACGCGTCGGTGCGCGCGTTGAAGGGGGACGGGCAACCGCTGGTCCCGTTCGCCGAGCGCGCCGAGCTCCTGCTGGGCCTCGCGTGCGTCGACCGCGTGGTGGCGTTCGACGAGCCGACGCTGGAGGAGACGCTGCGCGCGCTGCGCCCCGACGTGCACGCGAAGGGGCCGGACTACACGCCGGACACGGTGCCCGAGGCGCCGGTCGACCGCGAGCTCGGCGTCGAGATCGCGATCTGCGGCGACCCGAAGGACCACAGCTCCACGGCGCTGCGCGACGCGGTCGCCGCGCGCGACGCGGCGGGGTCGAGCGATCAGGACCGCGAGGAGCGCGGCGCCCGATGACCGGCGCGACCGCACCCGAGGCGCAGGCGTCCGCGCTGCCCGCGCCGTCGCCCAGCAAGGCGCTGCTGTTCGGCTTCGGCCTGACGATCGCCGTGTGGG
>JAUHYB010000372.1 GCA_030426745.1 bacterium | reverse complement strand
CGGGTTAGCGAACCACGGCGACCTCACGGCCGCCGTGGTTCGCTAACCCGACGATTCTGCACCCGGCACGGTACCTTCGGTTACGCCGCGCCGCGCCGCGCGGTCAGTCCTTGCCGATGGTCGAGAAGTCGATCCGGCCGTCTTCGCGGTCGTCGGAGCTTCCCGGGAGGATCGAGGCCGCCTCGAAGATCTTCCGGTTCGTCTCTTGCTGGTAGGCGCGCAGCCCGCCGGCGCTCTCGATCTCGTCGAACAGCGCGACGAGCTCACCGCCGCTGCGCACGGACGTCACGCTCGACCACAGGACGACCAGCTCGCCGCCGTCCGCCGTCCGCAGGCGGACGAGGTCGCCCTCGATCGAGGTGACGCGGCCGAACGCGCCGAGACCGTCGGGCGCCCAGGTGAACTGCACGACCCGGCCGACCTCGGGGAGCGGGAGCGTGTTCACCGGGTGCGCGTCGTCGGGACAATCGCACGCAGTCGTGTTCGTGGTCGTGCAGGACGCGAGCGGGAGGAGTGCGAGAGCGAGCAGCGAGAGCGGGCGAGGCATGGCGACTCCGGGTGAGAGGACGGGACGCCTCGGAGGATACCGAGAAGCGTCGTGGGCGAAGGTACCTTCGGTCACCGCGTCGCCATGGTCCGCGGGCGGCGGTCCGAGCGCGCGCTAGTCGTCGAGCGCCCCGACCGACGCGAGGTCGCTCAGGATCTGCACGCGGCCCTCGAGGTGGCGCACGTAGCCGTACAGCGCCTGCAGCAGCGTGTCGGGGTCGATGTCGTCGACCTCGCGGATCAGGCGCGCGAGCGGGTGCTCGCCGCACTGCTCCTTCTGGAAGGCGATCGCCTTCTGCACGTCCTCTTCGGTGCAGAAGCCCTCGCGCACGGCGAGGTCGCCGACGCGCATGCCGGGCTCCTCGGCCTGCAGCGCGAGGATGCGGTGCATCTCGGGCACGCTGAGCGCCTTCTCGCGCAGCAGGATGCGGCCGATCGGCATCCACTGGTCGCGGACGTCCTGGGTGAAGGCGTCGGCCGTGGTCTCGGGGATCACGCCGGCACCTTGCAGGTAGCGCCAGAACTCGGCTTGGGGGCTGGTCTTCATGAGCGGGTCGTTCGGTCTGCCGGGAAGCTGGAAGAGCGCGGCCGACGCGACCACGCCCGAACGGGGGAATGACCGGTTATCGACGCGGCGCTCCGGCGGACTGTGCCTTGTCCCGGGACTTTCCCGACCTCGGGGTCCGGACCTGCCTGCGGGGCCCCTCCGGCGCGTTCCCCGCCCCCGTCCGAACTCGCTTCGAACGCGACGCAGGCGCAGATGCGCCTAGTTCCAGCTCACGTCCGGCGGCGGCTCGAGCCCGCCGACGCGGCCCCCGGCCTCGCGCTCGACGCGGCGCACGACCTGGCGCCAGGTCTGGTCGGCGGTGCCGGTGAACAGCCAGTCGAGCTGCGCCGCGGAGGGCAACCACGACCCGCCGGCGAGCTCGCGATCGAGCTGGTCCTCCCCCCACCCCGAGTAGCCGACGAGGAAGCGCACGTCCGCCATCGCGTCGAGCCCCTGCCCGTCGAGGTAGTCGGCGACCGCGTCGAGGTCCGCGCCCAGCCACAGGCCCGGCGAGATCTCCGTACCCGGCCGCGCGAGCGCCGGCACGCGGTGCAGGATCTGCATCGTGTCGCGGCTGACCGGGCCGCCGATGTGCACGGGGAAGCGCAACTTGCCGAGCACCGGGTGTTCCGGCAGCAGCTGGTCGATCGTGTAGTCGGAGCGCTTGTTGACGACGAGGCCGTACGCGCCCTCGTCGACGTGCTTGCAGATCAGGATCACCGAACGGACGAAGTTCGGATCCTGCAGGTCCGGCGAGGCCGCCAGGACGATGCCGCTCTCCGCGCGCAGTTCCATGTCCCCGATTCTACCGGCTCTCCTCGTCCGGCAACCCCGGATCGCCGCCCGCGGGGGCGTGCCCCGCGCAGCGCAGGACGGGCTGCGGCGGGTACTTCATCGGGTTCGCCGGCCACTTGCAGCGCCAGAAGGTCGAGCCGCGCGCGTTGGTGACGACCCCGAGGTGCGCGCAGTCCTTGCACAGGCTGCGGTCCGCGCCGGGCATCGGGCGCGGCGTCACGACGCGTCCTCGCGCACCGCGGTGAACACGCACTCGACGTGCGGCGTGTGCGGGAACAGGTCCACGGGGCGCGCGGGGCCGAGCGCGTAGCCGAAGCGCGAGAGGTGCGCCAGGTCTTCCGCGGCCTTGCGCACGTTGCAGCTGACGTAGACGATCCGCTTCGGCGCGAGCGCGAGGACCTCGGGCAACACCTTCGGGTGCAAGCCCGCGCGCGGCGGATCGAGCACGACCAGGTCGGGTTCGGCGAGGTCGCCGCGCTCGCGCTCGTCCTTCAGGCGCTCCAGCACGTCGCCCGCGAAGAAGCGCGCGTTGGCGATCCCGTTCGCCGCCGCGTTGCGCTCCGCGTCGCGCACGGCGCTCTCGACCTGCTCGTACCCGCGCACCTCGCGCGCGAGGCCGGCGAGCAAGAGCGAGATCGACCCCGTGCCGCTGTAGAGGTCCAGCACCAGCTCGTCGCCGCCGAGCCGCGCTTCCTCGCGCACGATCTCGAACAGGCGCTCCGCCTGCAGCGTGTTCGTCTGGAAGAACGAGTTCGCAGAGACGCGGTAGCGCACGCCCAGCAACTCCTCGTGGATCACGCCCGGGCCGGCGAGCACGAACTCCTCCTCGCCCACCGCGACCTCCGCCTTGCGCGCGGTCACGTTCTGGATCCACGTCGTGACGTACGGGTGGCGCGCCGCCAGGTCGCGCACGTACGGATCGACGCGGTCCGCCTCGCGCCGCGAGGTGACCAGGTTCACCATCACCTCGCCGGTGTGCACCGCGCCGCGCAGCACGAGGAAGCGCAGCAGCCCGGTGTGCTCGCGCACGCACCACGGATCCAACCCGTGCTCCAGCGCGATCGCGCGCGCGTCGTTCACGATCGCCTCGCCGCGCGCGAACAGGATCGGGCACTCGCGCACGTCCAGGATCTTGTCGAAGCGCCCCGGCGCGTGCAGACCCAGCGCGAAGTCGTCGCGCGCGTCGGCGGGCGCGGGCGCGTCGCCGGACTCGACCCAGCGGCGGTTGCCGAAGGTGTACTCCATCTTGTTGCGGTAGGCCCAGGGGTCCTCGCAACCGACGGTCGGCGCGACGTCGACGCGGTCCGCGACGCCGGCCGCGGTGAGCGCCTCGACCACGAACCGCCGCTTCTCGTCGAGCTGCGCCGCGTAGTCGTAGGCCTGGAAGCTGCACCCGCCGCAGTCGGACGCGTGGCGGCAGCGCGGCTCGACGCGGCGCGGGGAGGGCTCGAGCACCTCGAGCACGCGCGAGCGCAACAGGTCGCGCCGCCGCTTGCCGACCTCGACGCGCACGCGGTCGCCGGGCACGCCGGCGCGCGTCTCGACGCGGTACGACTCGCCGGCACCGAGAGCGGCGCGGTCGGCGCCGCTCCCATCACCCGCGCCGCTCGCCGTGTGCCCCAGCGTCCGCCCCTTGTGGTCGAAGGCCGTCAGCAGGGCCTCGAACTCGTCGCCCC
>JAUHYB010000371.1 GCA_030426745.1 bacterium | reverse complement strand
TCAACCACGACGAGGACCTGCTCGCGAACGGCCCCTACCCGCCCGTGCTGCAGCGGCGCATCGGCGGCGACCGCGGGCACCTGTCGAACGCGCAGGGCGCGCGGATGCTGGAGTGGCTCGCCGGGCCGGAACTGCACACGCTGGTGCTGGCGCACCTCTCGAAGAAGACGAACACGCCGGAGCACGCCGTGGAGGTCGCGCGCGACACGCTCGACCGCCTGGGCCTCGCGCACGTCGAGGTGCTCGTCGCCTCGCAGGACGAGGTCGGCCCGAACCTGCGCGTCTAGAGCCATGAACGAGATCCAGACCCTGATCGCCGCGCACCGCACCATCCGCGCGTTCACCGACGACCCGGTCCCCGACGAGACGATCGCGCGCTGCGTCACCGCGGCGCAGCAGGCCGCGAGCTCCAGCAACGTGCAGGCGTACTGCCTGATCCAGGTGCGCGACGCCGCGCGCCGCGCCGAGGTCCGCGCGCTGTCCGGCGACCAGCCGCAGATCGAGCAGGCCGGCGCGTTCTTCGCCGTCTGCGCCGAGGAGCGGCGCCACGCCATCGCCGCCGAGGACGCGGGGCAGCGCGCCGAGCGCAACTTCGAGAGCTTCCTGGTCGCCGTCGTCGACGCGACGCTGTTCGCGCAGAACCTGGTGCTGGCCTTCGAGTCCGAGGGCCTCGGCACCTGTTACATCGGCGGCCTGCGCAACCACCTCGCCGACGTCGACCGCGCGCTCGACCTGCCGCCCTACGTCTACCCGCTGTACGGCCTGTGCGTGGGCGTGCCGGCCGACGACCCGGGCACGCGCCCGCGCTTCGACCCGCGCGCCGTGTGGTTCGACGACCGCTACCCGAGCGACGACGAGACACGCCGCTGGATCGCCGAGCACGACGAGCGCGCGGCCGCCTACTACGCCGAACGCGGCGCGCCGGGCCGCGACTGGACCGGCGGCCTGCTGCGCAAGGTCACGAAGCGCCTGCGCGAGGACGCCCTGGCGTTCTACCGCGCGAAAGGCGCGGGGATCGACTGAGCGCCGCTACGCCAGCCGCTTCGCGTGCGGGAAGCGGAACGGCATGTCGCCGTCGCCGCGCGGCTCGCAGAGGCTCGCGATCTTGCCCCAGATCGGCTGGATGATCGGGTGCGTGTGCGCGATGCCGGGGGCCTCCGCGTCGCGCCAGTCGAAGATCTCGACGTAGGTCGAGACGCCCGACTCCTCGGTGATGCGGTAGATCTGGGTCGGGACGTCGCGGTTGATCAGCCCCGACTCCTCGAGGCCCGCGCGGTGCTCGCGCAGGACCTCGTCGAACTCCGCTTCCTTGCCGCGTTGCACGTAGTAGTGCGCCAGGACCGTCGTGTCGTTCGTGTGGTGCAACGCGAGCCTCCTCCGGTGTCGCGGGTCACAGATAGGGTTCGTCGCCGAGGTCGGTGCAACCCTCGAAGAGCTCCTTCAGCCCGAGGAAGGCCGACATGCCCTCGTGCAGGTCCTTGTACCCCGGCTCGCCCTCGATGCACCAGTGCGGGCGCAGGAACAGGCGCAGGATGTCGTCGTCGGCGGTGCGGCGCGTCGCTTGCACGGCGTCGCGCTTCGCCATCCAGTGCTTCCAGCGCCCCAGCAGGTCGTTCATGCCGATCAGGTCGGCCATCGCGACGCGCTTGACCGGGATGGTGTCGCCGCCCTTGCCGGCGCGGGCGCGCTCGAAGAAGCGGCGCACCGACCCCATCGCGGCGGGGTTCGCCCGCTCGATGCGGAAGGGCGTGTCGTCCTCGATCCCGCTGACCAGCAACATGCGGCGCGTCGCCAGGCCGAGGATCGCGGGCAGCGCCCTGCGCAGGTTCTCGTCGTCGTAGTTCTTGACGCAGGAGTAGATCGGGTTGCGCACCTGCAACAGGCGGATCATCTCCAGCGGCAGGCGACCCGAGGTGGACGAGTGGTGGTGGTACGCGATCGACTCGGGGCAGTAGGCGATCGAGTGACCGGCGATCCACGTGCGCCAGCCGAGGTCGACGTCCTCGTAGTAGGCGAAGTACTCGTCGTCGAAGCCGCCGAGCTCGCGGTAGACCTTCGCGTCCATCGCCATGGCGCCGCCGCAGGCGAAGAGCGTCAGGCGCGGCCAGGCGTAGGCCTCGGTGATCTCCTCGAGGTAGCCGCGCTGGATGCCGATGCCGTGGAAGTTCATGCCCCCGCCGGCGCTGTTCATCAGCTTGCCGTCCCACGACAGCATCTTCGACGTGGTCGCGGTGTGCTCGCCGCGCGCGACGGGCTCGACCAGCGTGCGCAGCCACTCGGGCTCGACGCGCATGTCGTTGTTCAGGAACACGACGACGTCGGGGTCGTCGGCCAGCTCGACGCCCTGGTTGCAGCCCGCGGCGAAGCCGACGTTGCGCTCGTTGACGTGCAGCTTGACCCACTGGTGGTCGCGGCGCATCTCCTCGGCGGACCCGTCGGTCGATCCGTTCTCGACCAGGATCACCTCGAACTTGTCCCGCGGGTACTCGAGGGCGGCCAGCGTCTCGAAGCACGGCTTCAGGTGGTGCCGGCCGTTCAGGTTCAGGATGACGATCGCGCAGCGCGGCAGGTCGGCGTCGGCCAGGCGCTCGCCGAAGGACACGCGCAGGCCGAGCGGGTCGCCCGGGTCGACGGCGGACGCCTTGGACGGCGCCGCGGACGACGACTTCGGCTGCTGCGGGGCGGCATCGCCCTTCTTCTTCGTCGGCGGCTTCGCGCCGCCCTTGCGCTTCGCGCTCACGTGACCACCTCTTCGACGTGCACGTGTCGCACGCGCAGGAACGCCTCGGGACCGTCGTCGGTCTGCTTCGTCTCGACGCGCAAGCGGCGCGCGTCCTCCGGCAGCTCGACGACCCACTCGAAGCTCTTGTCCTCGTCCGCGCCGCTCGCGCGGAAGGGTTCGATGCGGCCGACCTCGCGGCCGTCGACGAGCACGCGGCCCGCCTGCTCGACGCCGGGCTCGGCGCCCAGCGCCAGCGCGCCCAGCTCGATGCGTCGCCACCCGCCCGCGGCCGCGGCGACGTCGAACTCGATCGACGCGCCGCCCGGGCGCATCAGCAACATGTCGGCGCCCTGCGGCTCCGTCGGGCCTTCGCGGTCCGCGGCGTCCGCTCCCGCGTACTCGTGGAAGCGCAGCGGCGCGCGCTGGGTCGCCTCTCGTTCGATGCAGCACAGCGCGCGGTAGCGGAACTCCGTCTCCTCGCCGTTCTGCTCGATCGTCTTGATCGGCATGAAGTCGCGCGACAGCTCCGCGGCCAGGCCGGGCTCGCGCACGAACCGCCGCATCTTCGCGGCCAGGTCGCGCGCGTCGCCGACGTCGAACAGGAGGCCGTCCTTGCCGTCGGTGACGAACTCGGCCATGCCGCCCAGGTCGGACGCCAGCACCGGCGTCTGCGTCAGGTACGCCTCGTGGATCGTGATCGGCGAGTTCTCGTACCAGACGCTGGGCACGACGAGCACGTCGATCTCGGCGTAGACCTCGGACAGGCGCGCGTTGTCGAAGCGCCCCTTGAACTCGACGGGCGCGCCCTCGGCCAGCCGCGCGAGCTCGGCGTGGTGCTCGTCCT
>JAUHYB010000370.1 GCA_030426745.1 bacterium | reverse complement strand
GACCCGCTGTCGGTGACGCGCGAGAGCGTGCGCATCCGCGCCGCGGACGGCGGGCCGCCCGCGCACGGCGTGTACGAGGTCGACGGGGACCGGCTGCGTTTCCGCCCCGACCCGCCGCTCGAGCCCGGCCTGTCCGACGGCGGCTTGCGGCCCGGCACGACCTACGTCGTCGAGCTCGCGGGCTTCCCGCGCCCCGACGGCCTGCGCGCGCGCGACGGTCGCGCGCTGGAGTCGAGCTATCGCTGGACCTTCCGCACGGCGGAGCGCGGCGAGCCCTTGTTCGTCGACCAGACGCCGCTCACCGGTTCGCTGCTGCAGCTGGACCGCGTGCGCTTCGGGCGTGACGAGCCGTTGCGCCTGTCGTGCGCCGAGCCGCTCGACCCGACGACGCTGTCGGCGGACGACTTCCAGCTGTACTTCCTGTCGGCGGAGCGCCGCAGCGTGGACGACCCGGTGCAGCGCGTGCCGTTGCGCGCGCGCTTCGTCGCGAACGCGGAGCCCGGCGCCGCGGCCGGCGGCGCGCGCATCGAGCTGCGTCCGGAGACCGGCGCGTTCGAGGTGGGGCAGTACCGCCTGGCGATCACGCCCGGCGTCGGCCTGCGCGACTTCGGCGGCAACCTGGCGTGGCCCAGCCGCCCGGGCGCGGCGCCGACCTTCGACCTCGTCGTCGTGCACCGCGAGACGGAGGTGCACGAGAGCTTCGCGAACGCGGACCGGCGCTCGCCGCTCCTGGTCCCCGGGGCCGACGGCGCGGCCTACTGGGCGAACCAGGACTGGGGCACGGGCGAGAGCGCGTCGCCCGAGCTGGCGGGGCGGGTCACGATCCGCCTGCCCGCCGCCGCGGGCGACGGCGCGGACGGACGCGTCGTGCTGGCCGGGGTCGAGGCGCGCGAGGACGTGCGCGCGTCGCGTCTCGGCGTCGCGGCGGGGGAGCGGTGCGAGCTGCGCTCCGCCGGGCTCGTGGTGCTGCGCAGCCAGGGGCGCCTCGCGATCGACGGCGAGCTCGTGCGCCGCACCGAGGGCACGGTCCCGATGACCTTCGCGAGCGGCGCGCCGCTGTCGACGCCGCCGCCGCCGCGGCCGGGCGCGTGGCGCGCGGAGCGCCTGTCCGACTGGCTCGCCTACGCGCGCGCGCAGGACCACCCGTGGACCGTGCTCGTCGCCGGCGGCGACCTGGTGATCGGCGCGGACGCGCGGCTCGAGGTCGCGGGGCCGCTCTTGCTGGTCGCCGGCGGACGCGTCGTCGTGCTCGGCGACCTGGACAGCCAGGAGGACCAGCTGTTCGTGCTCGGCGAGTACGAGGGGCGGCTGCCCGGCAAGAGCTACCTCGCCGCGATGATGATCGACGCGCCGCTCACGAACCCGCTGGTCGAGCCGCTGCGCTGCGCGATCGTCTCCGCGCCCGTGCCGCGCTGGGGCGGCGTCGAGCGCTGGCTGTCCGCGACCAGCACCCTGCACGCCGGAGACGGCGACGTGCGCGTGCGTTTCCTGCCCGAACGACTCGACCCGCTGGCCGCGTCGGTCGACGAATGGGGTCCGGTCGAGCACCCCGCCGACCTGGAGGGCGGCGCGCTGCGCCTGCTGATCGAGGTCGTGCAACCGCCCGCCGACCCGGCCGAGCGCGCGCGCTCGGTGTGGAGCCCGCCCTACCTCGACGACGTCCACCTGTCCTGGGAACCGGAAGACCGGCCGCCGCGATGATCGACGACCTCCTCGCCACCTTCCAAGACCTGCCGCGCGGCGCGTGGACGGCCATCGCGGCCGTCTTCGGACTGTTCGTGGGGTCGTTCCTGAACGTGGTGATCTATCGCTACCCGCTCGAGGACCAGACGGTGAACTCGCCGAAGCGCTCGGCCTGCCCGTCCTGCGGCCACCAGCTCGGCTGGAAGGAGAACGTCCCGCTGTTCTCGTGGCTCGTCCAGCGCGGCAAGTGCACGGCGTGCGGGTGGTCGATCCCGTGGCGCTACCCGCTGGTGGAGGCGTCGAACGCCGCGCTGTGGGGTCTGTGCGCCTGGATCAGCCTGGGGCCGGACGGCGGGGGCGCGGGGCTCTTGCTGGTGCGCTGCGTCGTGATGTCGGCGCTGCTCGTCACGACCTTCGTCGACTTCGACTGCTTCGAGATCCCCGACTCGGTGTCGATCGGGGGGATGATCGTCGGGCCGATCGTGTCGTTCGCCCTGCCCGCGCTGCACGCGGACAGCCCGCTGGCCCTGGACCTGTCCGGGGGCGAGGTGGTGACGCGCACCGGGGCGTTGCTGAACAGCCTGGCCGGCATGGCCGCGGGCTTCGGCGTCCTGTGGCTGATCGGGCGCGTCGGCGCGCGGGCCTTCGGCAAGGAGGCCATGGGCTTCGGCGACGTGAAGCTGATGGGGGCGGGCGGGGCCTTCGTCGGGCCCGGCGCGATCCTGGCGGCGCTGATGCTGGGGTCGGTGCTGGCCAGCGTCTGGGGGGCGGGCGTGATGCTGCGCTTCTACGCCCTGGTGCAGAGCCGCGCGCGCAGCCGGTCGGGCCGCAAGCCGGCCGCGAAGGCCTGGCGCGTCGCGCGGCTGGCCGGACAGTACGTTCCGTTCGGACCCTTCCTGGCCGCCGGGATTGGAATCGTCCTCCTGGATTGGAATCATGTCCTCGGGCTGCTCCTCCGCCAGTGACGAGCGCCCGAGACCGATCGACCGGCGACCGCCGGATCGACCGCAGATCCGCTGACCAGCAGTCATTCCAGGCGCGTCACCCCCGCGCCGCCAGAGGGGAAAACCACCGTCGATGAAACGACCGAAGATCCAGAAGCTGGCTCTGTCGCTCGTCGCGCTGCCGCTCGTGCTGAGCACGGGCTGCGCGACCAGCGACGCCTTCCGGGACGCGATCGCCGAGAGGGACGAGCGCATCGCCCAACTCGAGGCCGAGAAGGCCGAGCTCCAGCGTGAGCGCATGGACCTGATGGCCGAGCTCGACCGCAGCCTCCAGGCGCGCGCGCCGCGCCCCGAGCCGGTCCAGCCCGTGCCCGCCGCCGCGCCCACCACGACCGACCGCAACGGCATCCAGTACGGCTACCGCAACGGCATGCCGGTGATCACGATCCCGTCGTCGGTCACCTTCGCGTCGGGCAAGGCCGAGCTCTCGAAGGAAGGCAAGCAGGCGATGCGCGAGGTCGCGCAGGTCCTGCGCACCGAGTACAAGGGCCGCGTCTTCTCGATCGAGGGACACACCGACACGGACCCGATCAAGAAGTCGAAGTTCGCGACGAACCGCGACCTGTCGCTGGCGCGCGCGATGGCGGTGCTGACCTTCCTTGTCGAGGAGTGCCGGATCACGGACGACCAGTGCGTGATCGTCGGCCACGGGCAGTACGACCCGATCGACCCGGGCAAGTCGGCGGACGCGAAGAAGAACAACCGCCGCGTCGAGATCGTCGTGCACGGGATGAAGCGCTAGCGCCACCGACGACTCGGACGAACGAAGGCGGCGAGCCGGCGCGTGACGCGCCGGCTCGCCGTCGTTCATGGCGCGGGAAAGTACGGAGCCGGGCTCGTTCTTCCACCGCCACGCATCGGACGCAGCCGGCGCCTTCGGCGCCG
>JAUHYB010000369.1 GCA_030426745.1 bacterium | reverse complement strand
CGACCGACTCGTCCATCAGCGGGCGCGAGCGGCGGTACTCGATCATCTCCTCCAGCATCGCGGCGCTGCGCGCCTCCCCCATCAGCCCGAGCGCGATCGTCAGGTCGCCGCGCGCGCGGTCGTTGATACGGAAGTCCCACACGCGCGCCTCGAGCTCCTCGCGGTGCTCGGTGCCGCGCGCGAGGCCCAGGCCGACGCCGTAGCCGCCGACGTCCTCGGGCGACGCCGTGTCGTTCGTGTACTTCGCGAGCAGGTCGATCAGGTCGTCGCTCGGCGCCTCGCCGTTCGCGAGCAGGCCGCGCGCGAACAGGCCCAGCGCCATGCCGGCCCACGGGCGGCCGCGGCTGGATCCGCGCTTCACGAAGCCGATGAGCTGCGCCTCGACGGACTCGCGCGCCGCCCAGCGGTCCGCGCCCTGCCCGGGTCGCGAGCCGACCTGCGCCAGCGCGACGATCGAGAAGAACTGCACCTGCTGGTCGCCTTCGGTCGCCGACTTGGCCAGCACCTTGCGCACCTCCTCGTCGACGCCGCCGTCGTCCGCGTCGGCCAGCATGCCCAGCGCCAGCGCCGCGCTCTGACGGATCTCGTTGCGCCCGCCGCCGCCGCGCGCGAGGGCCCGGCGCAGGCTGTCGACGACGCGCTCGCGCCACGCGACGTCGAGGTCGCGCGACAGGCGGCCCAGCGCCGTCGCGGTGTGCGCGCGCGCGAAGGCCTCGGTGCGGTCGGACTCGAAGCGCTCCAGCAGGAAGGCCACGAGCGCCTCGCGCGACGAGCTGGGCGGCAACTCGCTCGCCTCCTCGAACGAGTGGCCGGCGGGTTCGATCGTGCACAGCGACAGCGCGAGCGCGCAGGCCACCTGCTGGTCGCGCGACGCGCCGCGCTGCGTCATCGCCTGCGTCAGCTGCAGCGCCGCGTAGCGCTTCGCGTCGCCGATCGACGCGCGCTCCGCGCCCAGGCCCAGCGCGTAGGCCGCGATCGCGCGCAGCTGGTACGGCACGCTGGATCGCTGCACGACCTTGCGACCCTCGTCGTCGTCGTGCAGCACGTGGCCCAGGACCTGCAGCGCGTTCGGGTCGCCGCACAGGCCCAGCGCCAGCAGCGCGCTCTCGGCGACCTGCATCGCCTTGACGGTCGTCATCTCGGACAGGAACGCGACCAGGTCCTGTCCCTCGCGCACCTCGCCGGCCGCGGACGCGCCGATGCGGCCCAGCGCGACGAGCGCGCCGCCGCGCAGCTGCATCTGCTCGGGACCCGCCGCGAGCTTCGCCAGCTCGGGCACCACGTCGTCGCGCAACGTCGCGACGTCCGGCTCCCAGCCCTGCTTCGGCACGGGGCGCTGGCCGGCGCCGATGTAGAAGGACTGGTCGCCGCTGCGCGTCGGGTCGGCGCGCACGTGCTCGGCGATGCGCGTGTAGACCGGCTCGTTCCAGTCCCACCACGTCTGCCAGCTGGTCAGGTCGCGGACGACCGGCGTCTCGTCGCCGTCGTCCGGGAACTCGGGGCCGTCGTCGGACGCGAACGCCAGCGGCGCGCACGCGAGGACGGCCCACGCGATCGATCGCAAGAGAGTTCGCACGGCGGACCTCACTCGGCGGGGCTCGGTTGCGACTTCTGCCACCAGTCGCGCCACTTCTTGACGACCTTGGCGCGCTCGCCCTCCGCGCCGCTGGGGTCGAACTGGAAGCTGCGGCCGGTGATCTCGCGCAGGCTCAGCATCGCGCGCTCGCGCACCGCCGTCTCGGGATCCTCGAGCGTCTCGATCAGCGGTCCGACGCCCTCGATCGCGCCCAGGTCGCCGAGCGCGCCGGCGGCCGCCATGCGGACCCAGATGTCGGCGTCGTTCAGGAGCGGCACGAGGTGCGGCACGACCGCCGGGTCGCCGGACTCGGCCAGCGCCTGCACCGCGTTCCAGCGCACGGCGGAGTCCGCGTTCGCCAGGTCGTCCAGCGCGACCTGCCACGCGGGGCCCGCGTCGAGTTCGGAGTCGTCCGCCGGCGCGACCATCGCGCCCGAGTGCACCAGGTCCTCCAGCGACGCGAGCCGGTCCGCGATCATCGAGAGCTCCTGGCGCTCGCCGACCGCGGCGACCATCAAGCTGTCGAGCCGCGTCTGGATCTCCTCGTCGGTCTTCATCAGGTCACCGTCCATGCCGCGCAAGGTCGCGCCCAGCTCGCGGATCTGCTCGTCGCGCGCCGCCAGCCCTTCGGACAGCTTCTTGATCTGCTGCGACAGCTCGAGCGTGACCAGGTCGAAGCGGTCGCCCAGCTCGCTGCGCGCCTCCGACATCTGACTCGCGACGCTGCCGACGACGCCGTCCACGCGCGTGTCGATGTGTTGCAGCTTGCGCTCGAGCCCGGCGTGCCCGTCGCGCAGGTTCTCGCGCTGCAGGTTCGACTCCTGCATCAAGCGCACGATGGCGAAGGCCGCGCCGGCGCCGACGAGCAGCGTCAGGCAGAGCGCGGCGAACGCGAGCATCCCGCTGCCCGTGGGTCCGCGCCCGCGTCGGCGCGGCGGGTGTTGCGCGTGTCCGCCGTGCGAGGTGTGCGAGGTGTGGCTCGGCGCCGCGATCGGCGCCATCGGCACCACCGGCGTCGCGTGCCCGACGGGCGCGCCCTCCGCGACGGCCGTCGCCTTCTCACTGCCGCCCATCGCCGCGTCGCACGCGGCGCAGACGACCCGGCCCTTGCGCCGGAAGGCGCGGCCGTCCAAGAGGTGGCCGGCCGGGACGGATTCGTTGCAGAGGTCGCAGAAGTGGATGTCCATGGGCGATGCTCGCGTCTGTCTGGGTTCGTCGGTGGGCTCCGCGGCGGGTCCACCAGCAAAGAAGGCGCCGGACCGCGCCCCGTGCTGGAAAATCGGGGCGGAGACCGGCGGGGCTTTACCCCTACGGACCTTGTAGTAGGCTCATCGGAACGTGCGACAAGATCAACTCGACATTCCCCCGGCCCTGGCGGAGGACCTCGACCGGAAGGGCCTCGAGTTCCTCGCGGACCTGCTCCAGGTCCACGTGCGGCGCCACCCGCGCAGCGTGGAGGCCCTGGCCGAGCTGGGGCACGCGCTGACCCGCCTGGGGCGCATCCCCGAGGGCCTGGAGGTCGATCGCCAGCTGGTCCGGCTCGTCCCGGACAACCCGACCGTCCACTACAACCTCGCCTGCTCGCTGGCGCTGGCCGGCCACACGGACGAGTCGCTCGACGCGCTGGAGGCCGCCGTCGACCTCGGGTACGACGACACGCAGTTCCTGCGCGAGGACGACGACCTGGACACGCTGCGCGGCGAGGTGCGCTTCGAGCGCCTGCTCAAGCGCCTCGAGGCCGGCGCGCCCGCGCCCTGACGCCCGTCTCGCGAAACCGCCGATTCGCGGCCGTCCGCGGCCTCCGATCGCGGATCCCGCCCGCACACGACGACGCCCGCGCCGGACCGGCGCGGGCGTCGTCGCGTTCGTTCGTATCGCGTCGCGCTAGCGGCGCACGAGCGGGTCGGCCTGGCGGCTGGCCCACCACTCGCGCCAGCGGGTGATCGAGGCCGCGCGCTCTTCCGGCGTCGCGTTCGCGTCGTACTCGAAGCGCTGGTGCGT
>JAUHYB010000368.1 GCA_030426745.1 bacterium | reverse complement strand
CGGTTGAGCGACGCCGTCGCGCGGCGACGGAACGTGAACACAGCGCGCCTCTTCCACCGCGGGTGGGAGGGGCGCGCCGCGTTCCGTACGTGGTAGTCTGCGCCGATGTCGAATCCGGCTCGCTCGCGACGTTGGATCGTCTGGCTGTCGATCCTCGTGATGTTCCTCGCCGTCTGGGCGGGTGGTCTGTTGTGGCACGCGCCGCTGTCGCAGTGGGTCGTGTCGCCCGAGGACGTCGAGGCGGAGCTCGCGCGGCGCGCGGCGGCGGGGGATCCGGTGCGGGCGGAGGAGCTGGAGTGGGCGCCGGCGGTGCCGGGGACGCCGTGGCGGGAGGTGCTGCGTGACGACGGCCCCGGTCTCGACCTGCTCGAGGATCGGGACGCGCTGCGTGAAGAGATCGTTCCGCTGGCGGAATGGCTGGCGAACGGATACGTGACCGTTGCGTTTCGGGAGCTGCTCCACGCGATCCCCGAGTCCGACCTGTGGAGCCTCGACGACGACGCGCTGGCGGCGCGCTGGAGCGCCCTGGAGTGGCGGCAGCGCGATCCCGCGCACTTCACCGGCGAGACGCTGCAGCAGCGCACCGACCGCGAGATCCGCGCGCTCGTCGCGACGTCCGTGTACGCCGCGAATCCGAAGCGACCGAGCCCGTGCGGGATGCGCGCGCCCGCCGGCCTCGACGCCTTCCGCGCGTCGATCGACGAGGCCTTCGACGGCGAGCTGGAGCACCCCGACGCGCCGGTCGGGCCGCTGCAGGCGGTGAACAGCGCGCGCGTGCTGAGCATCCGGCTCGTCGAGACCGCGTGCGGGGGGGACGCGGCGGGGGCCGCCGAGTACGCCGACCAGCTGCGCTGCCTCGAGCGCGCCGCATCCGGGACCCTCTCGATGGTGCACGGCCTGGTCGCGTTGCAGGTGCGCGCGCGGGCCGACCGCGCGATCGAGGCGGCGTTGCCGTGGGTCGAGTGGGACGAGCGGCGCGACCTCGTCGCGCGCGCGGCGACCGCGGCGCCGATCGAACCCGCCGCCTGGTGCGCGCGGCTCTTGCGGGCCGAGCGCGCGCACGTGCACGCGGTGTACGCGCGGGCGTTCGCGGAGCACGGCGGGGACGGCCTCGGCGTCGTCGGCGCGCTGTTCCCCGGCCGCCCAATGCACGGCGTGTTCCTGGACGCGCTGGAGGACTTCGACGCCGCGCTCGCGATCCACGAGGAGGGCGAGGACTACGCCGCGGCGAGCGTGCGCCTGGACGCGTTGCGGGACGAGCTGGACCTGAGCGAGCTGGACCGCGCGCTGTCCCCGGCGGTGATCGCGTCGAGCGGTCCGCTGCAAGCCGCGACGCGCGCGGAGGCGATGCGCCGCATGTGGCTCGTCGCGCTCGCGCTGCTGGACGACGGCACGGACGCCGCGGCGGAGCGCGCCGCGTCGTGGGCCGACCCCTTCGGCGACGGGCCGCTGCGCACGCGCGTCCGCGAGGACGGAGTGTTCGAGATCTGGTCCGTCGGTCCCGACGGCGTCGATGACGGCGGCGCGACCGCCGCGACGCCCGACGACGACGACCCCGACCTGGTGCTGCGCATCCCGCGCGACCCGCCGCCGGCGGAGGACGAGTGACCGACCCCGCGCCCGACGCCGACCTCGCCGGCGGGTCGGACCGCGCCGAGCGCTGGGCGCTCGTCGTCGTCGCGCTGCTGGTCGTCCTGTTCGCCGCGGCGCACCTCGCGCTGCAGGGAGCAGAGGAGGCGCCGGAGCCGACGGACGACGCCGCCGACCTGGTCGCGGAGGCGCTCGCGGCCTACGCCGCGGCGGGGGAGCCGGTCCCGATCGACGACCGCGAGTGGCGCCGCGAGGTGCCGGGCGAGCGGTTCTCCTCGCTCTACGGCGACGACGAGCGGGCCGCGGCGTCGTCGCCGCCGCTCCTGGCCGCCGCGCGGCCGGAAGCCCTGGACCTGGTCGTGCTCGACGGACCGATCGGGGGCATCGCGGACAGCGTCGTGTGGACCGCGGATCGCGCGGCCCTCGTCGCCTGGGGTCGTCGCGCGGAGGAGTCGCGGCGCGATCCCTCCGTGTGGCGCGACGCGACGCGGGAGCAGCGGGAGTTCCGCACGATCGACGCGCTCGTGCGCGCGGTCCGCTCCGACGAGCTGTGGCCGTGCGGCCTCGGCGCGGATTCCGGCGCGGATCGCCTGCGGTGCCTGGGGGAATCACGGCGACACTGCGCCGCGTCGCGCGTCGACGACGACCGGCTGCCGCGCTGGATCGATCCGTTCGTCGCCCGGATGGAGCTGGAGTCGCTGCGCGGGGACTCCGTGGAGGCGCGGCGCGTGCTGGACCTCGCGATCTGCCTGTTCCGCGTGTGCGACGACCCGGTCTCCGCGGACGAGCTGCAGGGCGGGGTACTGGTGTCCGGCGCGATCCTGCGCAGCGTCGAGGCGTGCGCGCCCTTGCTGGGCGACGACGCGCAGCTCCTGTTCGCGGACGCGGTGCTGGCGTGCGGCGCGAACTCGTACCGCGACCAGTGGCGCGACGTGGTCCACGGGCATCGCGCGCTCACGCACCGCGCCTACACGTACTACCCGGAGATGGAGCAGTACGTCGACGCGAAGATCTCCGGCCTCGAGTTCGGCGACGGCCGCACGTACGACGAGGAGTTCCTCTACTTCATGCGGGAGACGGACGCGATGCTCGAGACGGCGGGCCGGCCGTACGCGGAGGCGCACCGCGCGCTGACGGAGCTCGCCGACACCTTCGAGGAGGGCGGCTTCCGCCTGTTCGTTTGGTCGTCCGAGGCGTCACCCGCCGACCTCCTGCGCGACGCCGTCCGCGCGGACGCGCGCGTGGCGTGCGCGCGCGTCGCGCTGGAGGCGCTGCGGTCGGGGGCCGAGGCGGCGACGGCGCTCGCCGCGGTGACGACCGACCCCTTCGACGGGGCGCCGCTGCGCACGCGCGCGCGCGACGACGGCGTCTTCGAGGTCTGGTCCGTCGGCGCCGACGTCATCGACGACGGCGGTCACACGGCGGCGCAGCGCAACGCGGAGGACCTCGACGTGGTCTTCCGCGTCCCGCTGCGCGATCCGGACGCCGACCGCTGACTGCGCGGCGCGCCTACAGCGCCTGGTGCTCCTCGAGCCACTGGTACAGCGCCAGCATCGCGGAGCTGTTCTCGACGTAGCCCGAGAGGCGCAGCTGCAGGCCGGGCAGGTCGTAGTCGGACATCTGCTCGGCGCGCTGCACGAACAGCATGTCGCCGGTAAGCATGTAGCCGTACGCCAGGCTGCACCACGTCTGGTAGTCGTCCGTCATGCCCGTGCCGTCCGGCGGGACGTAGCCGCAGAACAGCGGCAGCGTCTGGTCGAACGGACCGACGGCGAGCTGGAAGTAGGGCGCGTTCTCCCACGGGTTCCAGACGGGGCCGTGGACCATCGAGTAGACGCTGCGCACGAGCACCTGGCGCATGCGCTCCGTGGCGTTCGGGTCGACGCCGTCGAAGACCGAGCTGCGGACGCCCCACAGGGCGTGCTCGATGATCGACTCGGAGATCGACTGGCGCGTGCGGTACTGGCCGTTGTAGTTCACCCAGTTGGGCTGCGCGC
>JAUHYB010000367.1 GCA_030426745.1 bacterium | reverse complement strand
GCGAGGTCCGCGTGCGCGACGACCCGCACGTCCGCGCGCGACAAGCGCGCGCCGTCGATCAACGACGCGTGGTTCAACGCGTCGCTCAGGATCACGTCGCCGGGCCCGGCGAGCGCGCCGATCAGCCCCAGGTTCGCCTGGAACGCGCTGGGGAACAGCAGCGCGGCGTCCGCGCCCAGCCAGTCCGCGCAGGCGCGCTCGGCCGCGGCGTCGAACGGCGAACCGCCGCCCAGGAGGCGCGACGCTCGCGATCCCGCGCCGCCTTCGCGCGCCGCGACGCACGCCGCCTCGACGACGCGCGCGTCCCGCGACAGCCCGAGGTAGTCGTTGCTGGCGAAGTCGGCGCGGCCTTCGTCGGGCGCCAGCTCGCGCCAGAGCCCCGCCGCCGCCAGCGCGCGGGCCTCCTCGGCGAGCTCCTCGTCCAAGGGGCGGCCCAAGCGCCCTCCGTCAGCTGCGTCCGGCCGGCTCGAGGTCCAGCTTGGCCAGGAGCGCCGCGTCCGACCCCGGCTGCGGGTTCGGCGTGGTCAGCAGGGTCTCGCCCACGAAGATCGAGTTCGCGCCGGCCAGGAAGCACATCGCTTGCGCGCCCTCGTCCAGCTCGCGACGCCCCGCCGACAGGCGGATGTCCGCGCGCGGCATCAGCACGCGCGCGACCGCGATCACGCGCACCAGTTCCGTCCAGTCGACGTGCTGGTGCTCCGACATCGGCGTGCCTTCGATCGGCACGAGCGTGTTGATCGGGACGCTCTCCGGCGCCGGGTCGAGCGACGCGAGTTCGGCGAGCAGCTCGGCGCGCGCGGTGCGGTCCTCGCCCAGGCCCAGGATGCCGCCGCTGCACACCGACACGCCCGCGTTCCGCACCGCGT
The DNA here is from genome assembly GCA_030426745.1 of bacterium. GTDB lineage: Bacteria > Planctomycetota > UBA1135 > UBA1135 > JACKHV01. Next base: position 2,724 of record JAUHYB010000367.1, on the reverse strand, counting down.
GCAGCGTGCGCAGGCGGTCGTCGTAGCTGTGCGTCGTCACGACCTCGCCGTAGTGGCTGCGGCCGGTGTCGAGGTTGTGGTTGTAGAAGTCGAGCCCCGCTTCGGCGAGCCGCTCGGCCTGGTGGGGCTGCAGCATCCCGAGCGTCACGCACGACTCGAGCCCGAGGTCCTTCACGCCCTTGACCATCTCGATCACGCGGTCGAAGTCGGCGTTGTCCTTCACCTCGCGCCAGGCCGCGCCCATGCAGAAGCGGTCGGCGCCGGCGTCCTTCGCGCGGCGAGCGTCCTCCAGCACGGCGCCGGTGTCCAGCAGGGCCTCGCGCGCGACCGGCGTCTTCGAGTGGCCGCTCTGCGAGCAGTACCCGCAGTCCTCGGGGCAGCCGCCGGTCTTGATCGACAGCAGCTGGCTGCACTGGATGCGGCGCGGGTCGTGGTGCTCGCGGTGGACCGCGGCGGCGCGGTGCACGAGGTCCAGCAGGGGGGTCTCGAACAGGGCCAGCACGTCCCCGAGGGGCACGCGCGCGGTCGCCGCGGGGGCGGCGGAGGTCGTCTCGGGCGTGGGCATGGCCGGGGATTGTATCGTCGGCGCCGCGGGGTCGCGCGCCCGGCGCGGGGAGAGGGGGCGCGGGTCGTCGGCGCGCGCTCGAGGCCGTTCGCGGCGGCCGTTCCGGACCGCGGGCTCTCGAAGGAGCCACGAAAGCGGCGGCGTCCGGGGGGACGCCGCCGCGCGGCTCGCGAGGTGGAAGCCCTGCCCTCGCCGGAGCAATCGTCGTGAGTCGGGCTCCCTCTACGCCACTCCCCCCAGCGGCGGCGAGCCGTTTCCCGGTCCGAGGGGTGGGCGGTGGGGTGCGGGATGCGCTCCCCCCTCCGAAACGCGACTCCGGGAGCCGACCGCCACCGAGGTGGGCGAAACCGATCGACTGACTCGGATCGGGACCTCCGGAGTCGCAAGACCGGGAGCCCCGCCTGCCTGCGGGACTCCCGGCACCGCCGACCCGGCTCGGCGGTCAGGCGAGGAGGGCGTCCTCGCGGCGCGCCACGAAGTGCGGCGCGTCGGGGTGCGTCGCGGGTTCGGCGACCGCCACCGGCTTGAAGGCCGTGTAGTGGTAGCTGACGCGCACGTAGACCTGGGCCTCCCCGCGCAGGGTCGACTCGAAGTTCTCGTCGTCCAGCACGCGCCCGTCCAGGGCGATCCGGATCGCGATCTTGGCCGGCCCGTCCGACATCCAGGTGCGCGACGGTTCCAGCGCCAGGAGCCGCGAGTCCGCCAGCTGGAGCACGCCGCCGACCTCGTCGGACATCTGCGAGCTGCGCACGTACGGCAGCCCCGTGGGGGCCAGCGTCAGCACGCGGCTGCGCGCGATGCCGAACTCGGCCAGCGAGCCGCGGTCGCCCATCGAGACGTCCACGGCGAAGGCGCCTCCGTAGCGAGCCTTGCGCGCGAAGGGCGCCAGGTTCTTCGTGTGCCACCGGCCGTCGATCTTCGCGTGGACCTCGATGAACACGTTCTCGAGCTTGCCCGTGTTCGCGTTGAAGCTGTCGATGAAGACCGTCGTCTCGCCGGGCGCGTCGACGGACGGCATCGCGACCGTCGCGCCGGCCTCGGTGACGACCTGGGAGCCGTTCGCTCCCGCCTGCGCCCCGATCAGGAGCGTCGCGCAGAAGGAGGCCGCCGTCATCAAGCGTTGAAGTTGCATGTCTGGGTCCTTTCGTCCTCGGGTGAGCGCCTCGTGCGCCACCCGCCATGCCACGAACGTCTGGAAGAACGTCGAGCCGGAGCGCGCGCGCCACCTTGTCGGCGAACGCCGACCGATCGATCCCATCCTGCGACCCGGTGATTCGCACATGGTCGAGCGCGCGGCGCCTCGCTACCCTCTGCCGCATGACGACCCCCCGACCGACGACCTACTGGGGCTACATCCAGGTGGAGGAACTCCTCGCGCTGCAGAGCGGGGTCGAGCGCGACGAGGCACAGCTGACGAACGACGAGGTGCTGTTCATCACGGTGCACCAGGTGTTCGAGCTGTGGTTCAAGCTGGTGTTGCGCGAGCTGCGCGCGGCGCGCGACCTGTTCGGGCTCGAGCCCGTCGCGGAGCAGGAGTTGTCGGGCGCGGTGCGCAGCTTGAAGCGCTGCACCACGATCCTGCGTCGCGCGTGCGATCACTTCACGGTGATGGAGACGCTGACGACGCGCGAGTACCTCGCCTTCCGCAACAAGCTGATGCCGGCGAGCGGGTTCCAGAGCGCGCAGCTGCGTGAGATCGAGATCATCATCGGCCTCGACGCGTCGGAGCGCATCGGCTACGGGCTCGACATGGACTGGATCGAGTCGCTGCGCGCGGCGGACGGATCGGAGTCGCCCTCGATGAAGCGCGTGCTCGCGGCGCTCGAGGACGGTCCGACGTTGAAGGACGCGATCGACGAGTGGCTGTACCGCACGCCGATCGACGGCGTGGCGCACGACGCGCCGGACGCGGACGAGGCGCTGGACGGCTTCGTGGCGCGCTTCCTGGACGCGCACCAGGACGAGCTGAACGACGCGCTGGAGCGCGCGCGCCTCCTGGCGGACAAGGAGTCCGACCGCGCGCTGATCGAGGAGCGCTACGGCAAGGAGCGCGCGTCGGTCGTCGACTTCTTCGCCGCGGGCGACGACGACGCGTCGAAGCGCCGCCGCCGCGTGCGCGCCGCGATGCTGTTCATCGAGACGTACCGCGAGCTGGCGCT
>JAUHYB010000033.1 GCA_030426745.1 bacterium | reverse complement strand
TGAAGGTCGTCGACATCACCTTCTGGCCGCTCGGCGGGATGGCGCGCATGAGCCAGATCCCCGAGGACACGCGCATCGAGGCGACGATCGCGCTGGCCGGCCCGGCGGTGAACTTCGTGCTGGCCGCGCTGACGCTGCCGATCGCCGCGATCGCGGGCACGACGGGGCTGGGCGCGCTGGCGTGGAACTTCGTGTGGATGAACCTCCTGCTGGGCGGCTTCAACCTGCTGCCCGCCTTCCCGATGGACGGCGGCCGCGTGCTGCGCGCGTTGCTGGCGCGCGACGGCGACTGGCTGCGCGCGACGGAGCGCGCGGTGCGCATCGGCCGCTGGGTGGCGCTCGGCATCGTGGTGCTCAGCCTGGCCGCGGGCATGGGCAACTTCCTGATGCTGCTGTTCATCGCGGGCTTCGTGTGGATCGCCGGTCAGAAGGAGCTGATGGCGATGCGCATGCGGCACACGGGCACGCCCTTCGACCTGGGCGGGCTGGGCGACGCGCTGCGTCGCGCGGCGGCGGGCGCGGGCGCCGGCGCGCCCGGCGCCGGTCCGTCGAGCGGGTTCGGCGGACCGGGCGGCGCGGGCGCCCCCTTCGACGTGCCGCTCGACGACGCGGAGCCGCGCGAGGCGACCGCGCGGCGCCCCGCCGACGCGCGGCCGCGCGCGCAGGAGCGCGGCCACGGCTTCTCCGACGAGGAGATCGCCGAGCTCGAGGGCTTCCACGGCAAGCTGCGCAGCTTCCGCCGCACGGACGACGACTAGACGCCGCGCGCTTCGCGCAGGAACAGGAAGATGTCCTTCAGCGCGACGCGCGGGTCCTCGGTCGGCGCGACGCCCGCGCGCGCGCAGTAACCCGCGGCGGCCTCACGGTGCAGGCGCTTCGCGTCCGCGGGCGCCATCTCGCGACGCAGGATGATGTCGCGCAGCAGCGCCAGGTCGCCCTGGTCGAAGCGCGCGCCGACGGCGGGCGACAGCTCGAGCACCTTCCACTCGCGCTCCTGCCAGTCCTGCCGCAGCCACGGGTCGACCAGCTCGCCCTCGAGGCCGCCGTGCACGACGATCGTGCCCGCCATCCAGTCGCCCAGCCGACGCCCGTCCTTGCGGAAGAACATCATCAGCGGACCGGCCAGCGTCAGGATGTCGATGTACAGCGCCAGCGTCCGGACGAAGTGCTGCTTCGGCGTCACGTTGCGGCCGTCGGCGCCGACGACGCGCAGGCCCATCGTGCGCTTCCCGGGCGTGTTGCCGCGGGTGACCATCACCAGGCCGAAGACGGTCAGGAAGTAGCCGACGAAGAAGGTGCCGATGAAGGCGACCAGGAACTCGCCGCCGTCGCCAGGCACGAACGCCAGGAGGCCCGAGAGCGCGCCCGCGGCGGAACCCCACACGAGCTGGGCCAGCAGCAGGTCGAGCAGCGTCGCGACCGAGCGGCTGCCCAGGCCGGCGAGCTCGACCTCGATCGTCACGCCTTCGGGCGTCGGGATGGTCTGGCGCGTCACGGGCGCATGATGCGGTGCGGACGGGCGCGCGGTCCAGCGCGGCGCGGCTTCTCCGCGGTCCGGCCTTGGACCGCGCGGGCCCGGCGCGGAGAATGCGCCGCGTGGTGACCGGACCTCGAACCAGGGCGCGCGCCCGCGGCGGCCGAGACGCGCGAGCCGCGGCGGAGAGCGAAGCGCGACCGACGCGCGCCTCCGACGCGGAGGACCTCGAGCGCCTCTACCGGCTGGAGACCTTGTGCGAGCGGCTCGCCTCCTCGCCGCGCAAGCTGACCGACGAGGACCTCGAGGACCTGCCGCGCCTGTACCGCGCCGCCGCGTCGATCTCGTCGCGCCTCGCCACGCGCGGCGACCAGCCCGCCGCGATCCGCGAGTCGCGCCGCGTGCTGCAGTACGCGCACGGCGTGCTGCACTTCGACCTGCACCGCGGCCGCATGCCGTGGTACCGCCTGCTGCCCCACATGGCCTTCGTCGAGGGCCCGCGCGAGATCCGCCGCTCGTGGAAGCTGTTCCTGGCGATGTCCGTCGGCTTCTACGGCCTGGCCGCCTTCGGCTACGTGATGGCGGCGAACGACGTGCAGTTCGCGTTCGAGGTCGGCGACCCGCGGATGGTCACCTCCGCGATCGCGCAGCTCGACGCGCTCGAGCCCGGCCAGTCGTGGGAGGGCAACTTCACCTTCGGCTTCGAGGACTCAGGGAAGACCGCCGGCTGGATCATGGCGAACAACCTGTCGGTCTGCCTGCTGTGGGTCGCCGTCGGCTTCTTCCTGCCGATCTGCGTCTGGCTGGTCGGCAAGTTCGCCGTGTCGATCGGCGCGTACGTCGGCGTCGCGCGGCACTGGGGACAGGACGGCTCGATCCTGTCGATCCTGATGTGCCACGGCACGCTGGAGCTGACGGCCGCGATCCTGTCGATCTCCGCCGGCGCGCTGTCGGCGTGGACGATCGCGTTCCCCGGGCGCTGGTCGCGCAGCTACGCGGCCCAGCGCGTGCTGAAGCGCGCGCTGCACCTCGTCGCGCCCGCGGTGCCCATGCTGATCGCCGCGGGGTTGATCGAGGGCTACGTCAGCCCGCACGCGTCGAACGGCGTGCGGGCGACGGTCGCGGTCCTGTCCGCGATCGTGATGATCGCGTGGTTCGGCTTCGTCGGTCGCGGCGAGCGCGCGGACGCGCCGCTCAGTTCCACGGGACGCGGATCGCGCTCGTGAAGTTCGACCCGGTGCCGCACGGCGACACGACCGGGTCGCGGTACCAGAACTGGTAGAAGCGCTCGTCGCCCATCGAGACGTTGCCCTCGGTGACGATCGACACCGACGACGCGACCGCGCCGGCCGGGTCGGTGAACGCGACCTCGAGCCGCTCCGTCGGGTTGCCCAGGCAGAAGAAGCCGTCCTTGAACGGGATGCCGGTCGTCGTCGCGCCCTGCACGAACAGGCCGGGCTGTCCGCCGCGCGCGCCCGTCACGGTCAACGACAGGTCGTCGGACGTGACCGAGCTGGTGCCGGTCCAGCCCAGCGTCGCGCCGCCGCCGGTCGAGTTCTCGCACCCCGCGCCGCCGTTCAGGCCGCTCTCGTTGCCGCAGGGACACGCGCCCTGCGTGCCGTCGCCGGGGCAGAACGCGAAGATGTCCTGGCACTCGTCCGGGATGCCGTCGAGGTTCTTGTCGTTCGAGTGGCCCAGCGCGATGTCGACCGAGTCCTCGACGCCGTTGTTGTTGCAGTCGTAGCAGGTCTCGCGCGGCTTGGTCTTGTCCATCGCCGACAGGTCGTCGCCGAACAACACGCCGTCGGTGCGCGCCGTCGCCAGGCCGATGACCTCGGCGGCGATGAAGATGCTGGGGTTGCCGTTGCCGTTGCCGCCGTTCGGGATGCTGAGCGGCATGGTCAGGATGTCGCCCGGCTCGATCGGCGCGCCGAAGCGGCTGTCGGGCGCGCCGACGACCGCGGAGCCGCGGCGCACGCTGAACAGCAACATGTCCGTCGCGCCGCCGACCCAGTCGTAGGCGACCGCGGACGGCTGGAAGCCGCCGACGCCGTTCTCGGCCAGGATCAGCGCGTCCAGGTCGTCGGTGTCCGGGCCGGCCGCGTCGAGGCCCAGGAGCAGCGCCGAGGCGTAGAAGGTCGTGCCGCCGCCCTGCGTCGCCTGGAAGACGACGTCGCCGCCGACGAAGCCCGCCGCGGCCGCGGAGCCGGAGTTCGCGACACCCTCGAGCGGATCGATGAAGGCCGAGTCCAGCGAGTAGTACAGGCCGCCCGCCGGGAAGGTGCCGTTCACGAGCGTGCCGATGTCCAGCGCGTCGATGTTGTCGCCGAGGTTCGGCACGCCGGGCAACGGCGGGTTCACCTCGATCAAGCCGAGGCCGTAGTTCACGTGGCCGGACCCGCTGCGCGCGCCGTTGCCGTCGAACACGCCGCTGTGCCCGGAGACCGCCGCGCCCGGCCCGAGCGGACCGATCGGCAGGCCCAGGTCGCACCAGATGTCCGCGGAGGAGTCGGCGACCGCCGCTTGCGTGCGCACGTCCGGCGGCGCGGTGGACGCGATCGAACCGACCGCCCACTCGTCCGTCGAGAACCACAGCTTGCCGCGCTCGACCGACGCGAAGCCGACGGGCAGGAACTGCGCGTCGATGCCGCCGCTGAAGCAGTCGAGCTCGATGCCGCACTCCACGCCGGGCTGCGGGTTCGTGCAGTTCACGTAGTCCTGGATGCCCAGCTCCTGGCCCGTCAGCACGACTTGCGGCGCCGGCAGGAACGGGTTGATCGCCGGCGCGCCGGGGCCCGGCATGAGGATGTCGGACTCGGTCGTGCGCAGGCCCTGCACCGAGTCGATGCGACCGTTGCTCTGGCCCTTCCAGTCGATCGAGAACGCGAGCTGGGCGTGGGCCGTCCCGCAGGTCGCGACGAGGGTCGCGAGGCCGGCGAGGGGCGCGAGTCGGGGGGCGCGCGCGGCGCGGAGGTTCGGGTGGTTCATCGTGGTGGCTCCGCAGGTCGGACGAAGGGAACGCGGCTGTGGTTCCGGTCCTCCCCCTCCAGCCTAGCGCGCGTCCCCGCCCGCGGAGGCGCCGCCCTGGCACTCGTCCGGCACGCCGTCGTAGTTCGCGTCGACGCTGTCGCCGAGCGCGATGTCGACCGCGTCCTCGACCCCGTTCCCGTTGCAATCGGCCTCCAGGAGGGGCCCCGCGGCGGGCCCTTCCGCGGAGGCCGACGGCCCGCAGGGGCCCGAGGGCGAGGCGAGGAGCAGGACGGCGGGGAACAGGACGAGGGCGGTCAGGGGTCGCATGGCGGCGCTCCGGTGGCGGGTCGAGGCGGCTGATGCCGGGTCGAGGCGGCTGATGGCGGGACTCGGAACGCCTCGAAGTGCGCCCGAGCGCGCCGGCCGGACGCCCGATCGCGAAAAACCCACCCGGCCCGGGCGTTCCTCGGAGCCGACCCGGGGCACCGGCCCTGCACGGTGCCTGCGACCGAAAGCGACTCCGTTCCTGCCGTTGCCGGGGTGGAGCGTGCGTCTCACCCGCTCCAGCCGCCAGGGCGTTCGGCCCTGCAACGGCGCGGTGATTCCCCTGCCTTCGCGGCCCCGAACGAACACGTGCAACGGATGCCCTGCCTTCGCCGGTCGCTCCGAGCGTCACTCCGGAGCGCCTCCCGGCACCGGAGAGATCCGCCCGCAGTCGCGAGGCACGGTCCGCATCGCTCCGTCCCCTCCGACCAGAGCGCCGCTGTGTCAACGCGCGAGCGGCTCGTACTCGAGCGGGTCGGCCAGGCGCTTCTCGCGCGCGACCTCCCAGTTGCGCAGCTCGCGCGGTCGCATCGCGAGCGCGGCGGGCAGCGGGTCGACCGGCCAGACGCGCGCGTAGCCGTCGGCGCCGATCGTGAGCACGCGCAGCGCGTCGCCGTTGCCGCCCGGCGCGAAGCGCGCGTCGCGCAGCGGGCCCTCGTGCAGCCCGAGGCGCGACACCGGCCCCTCGCCCGGGTCGTAGCGCGGCCCCGATCCGCCGCCGGACGTCGCGCGCTCGATCGGCCGCGAACCGGCGACACGCATCACGAACGCCAGCCCGTCCGTCGACGCGGTCAGCCACGCCGTCCCGTCGGGCGACACGTCGACCGCGCTCAACGGGCCGGTGTGCCAGATCTCGCTGCGCAGCTCGAGGCCGCGAGCCAGGTCCTGCAGCAACACCGACTTCGGCCCGTCCGTGCCGCGCAGCAACAGGTGGTCGCCGTTCGGCGCGTAGCGCACCTGCACCGGTTGCGCGCGCACGATCGCGTCGCGCGTGCGCGCGCCGGTGCGCGCGTCGACCAGGTGCACGCTGCGGTCGGCGCCGACGACGGCCAGCTCGTTCCCCTGCGGCTGCACGGCGAGCGCGACCGGACGCGGCGCGGACCCGCCCGCATCCCCCAGCGCGGCGAGCGGCCGTTCGTCGCCGGTGCGCGGGTCGAGCCACGCGAGCGTGCCGTCGAAGCGAGCCAGCACGACGCGCGGCGTGGACGCGTCGAAGCGCGCGCAAGCCACGCCGGTGGCGCGCCGCTCCTCGCCCGCGCCGTCGGCCCGCGCGACCAGCACCGCCCCGCCGTCGTCGCGGGCCAGGAACCACGCGCCGCTCGCGTCGAAGGCCGCGTCGCGGACAGGGGCGTCGAAGGACCACGCGCGCTCCGGCGACGCGCTCGCCTCGCTCCACAACGCCACCGTTCCGTCCGCCGCGCCGCCGATCCAGCGCGCGGCGACGGGCGAACCGACCAGCACGCGCACCGGCCCGCCGTGACCGTCCGTCGCGCGCAGCAGCGCGCCCGGTCGTCCGCCCGCGCGGTCCGCCGGCGTCGCGTCGTGGATGCGCACGCGCCCCGCCTCGTCGCCGATCGCGACGCGCGTACCGTCGGCCGCGAAGTCGCCGGTCGTCAGCGGCGAGGTGCCGTCGCCGAAGCGGTACAGCCAGCGGTTCTCGTCCGCGGCCCACAGGTGCGCCGTCGGCCCCATCGACTGGGTGAGCAGCCCCGAGCCGTCCGGCGTCCACGCCACGCGGCGCGGGCGGAACGGCCAGCGGTGCACGCGCAGCGCGCGGCCCGTCGCGGCGTCGAAGCTGCGCACGCTGCGGTCGAAGGACGCGGTGGCGATGCGCTCGCCCGGCGCGTCGAAGGCGACGTCCACCACGTCGGCCGCGCCCTCGTAGTCCAGCGCGACCGCCTCGCCCTCGAAGGACGCGAGCGACCAGACCGTCGCGCCGGCGGGCGCGAACTCGGCGACGACCAGGCGGCCGTCGGGCGCGAGGTCCAGGCACGACAAGGGGTGCGCGAAGGTGCGCGCCGGCGAGGGCTCGCCGAAGTCGCCGCAGCGCACGCGGTGCAACGACGTGCCGGCCGCGGCGTAGACGAAGTGCCCCGCGGCGTCGACGACCACGTCGCGCGCCCAGCCGGACAGCTGCGCGCGCGACACCATCGTGCCGGTCGGCGTGAAGCTGGCGATCCAGCGGCCGGACTCGGGGTCCTCGGGCGGCACCAGGCCGGCGCTGGACAGCACGACCTGGTCGCGGCCGGGCAGGCGATCGACGCGACGCACCAGCGGCAAGGCGTGCGGCCAGCGCTGCACCTCTCCGCGGTCGAAGAAGACGACGGTGACGTGCGTGTCCTCGACGATCCACGCGCGCGCGGCGTCGGACTCGACGAGCAGGTCGCGCGGATCGCCGCCGAGCTCCCACTCTCCCATCGACGCGCCGGTCGCCGTCGACCAGCGCCGGACCACGCGGTCGGTGCCGGCGCTCCACAGCTCGTCGCCGCCCGCCGCGAAGCGCGCCAGCCGCGCGCCCTGCGCCGCGTCGCCGTAGCGCCGCGCTTCCTCGCCGCCGCGCAGGTCGTACAGGCGCAGGCTGCCGTCGCTCAGCGCGGCCGCCGCGTGCACGCCGTCCGGCGACGGCACGAGGTCCAGGAACAGCCGCGCGGGGTCGCCGTCGAGCAGCGCGCGCAAGGTGCAGGCGTCGAGCGCCGCGTACAGCGCGCTGCGCGTCTGCGCGGCCGGCGCGCGCTGGACGGCTTCGGCGGCGAGGGCGAGCGCGGCGCTCGGATCCTCGTGCACCAGCACCTCGGCGCGCGCCGCGAGGTGCCGGGCCAGGGCCGTCTCGAGCGCGGCGCGCTTCTCGCCCAGCAGCACGAGCGCGACGACCAGGCCCAGCGCGAGCGACGCGATCGTGCCCAGCGTCGACGCGGCCAGCGCGGGGTGCCGGCGCACCCAGCGGCGGAAGCGCAGCAGCGGCCCGGCGGGGCGCGCGGCGATCGGCTCGAACAGGCGCACGCGGCGCAGGTCCTCGGCCAGCTCCAGCGCGGTGGCGTAGCGGCGCGACAGATCGCGCTCCATCGCCGTCGCCAGCACGACGCGCAGGTCCTCGCCCACCAGACGGTTCGCGTCGCGCGCGTCGGCCGGCGCGGCGCTCGCGATGCGCGCCAGCAGCGCGGGCGTCGACGGCGCCTCGAACGGGCGCGACAGGCACAGCGCTTCGTGCAGGCTGACGCCCAGCGCCCACACGTCGACGCGCCGGTCGAGTTCGTCGGGCGCCGCCTCGAGTTGTTCCGGCGACATGTACGCGGGCGTGCCGAAGACCTCGCCGGACGCGGTGAGGCCCGCCGAGTCGACCTCCTTCGCCTGGCCGAAGTCGAGCACGACCGGCTCGCCGTCCGGCGTGACCATGACGTTCGCCGGCTTGACGTCGCGGTGCAGCACGCCGGCCTCGTGCGCGGCGTGGAGCGCGCGGGCGGTGCGCTCGAAGAAGGCGAGGACGCGCCGGAGCTCGAGCGAGGTGCGCGGGCCGACGGGGATCGGGCAGGGGTCCCTGCCCGGATCGGATGTGGCGTTCGGATCGGATGCGGCCTTCGGATCGGATGCGGCGTTCGGGTCCGTTGCAGCGTTCGGGTCCGTCGCGGTGTTCGGATCGGACGCGGCGTTTCGTGTCAGCGCGTCCGCGGTGCGCGGATCGCGCGCCGTCGACGTGCTCGTGCGCGTCCTCTGCCCGCCGCCCGGCTTCGACGTCGCACGATCCGCGCGGCGCGCGCGCTCCGCCTCGATGCAGTCGGCCAGCGAACGCCCTTCGACCAGCCGCATCGCGATGTACGGCGTGTCGCCGCCCTGCTCCGCCTCGTAGACGGTGCAGATGCCGGGGTGATCGAGGCGCGCGACGATCTCCGCCTCGCGACGCAGCCGCGCGCGCCGTTCTTGCGAGAGGATCGCGAAGGAGGGCGGCAGGACCTTGAGCGCGACGACGCGGCCGAGGCGCGTGTCCTCCGCCGCCCAGACGGCGCCCTGCCCGCCGCAACCGAGCTCGCGGAGGAGGCGGTAGGGTCCGAGTCGGTGGTGTTCGGTGGAGGCGGGCGGGTCGGTCGCGGGGTCGGTTGCGGCGCTGCCGGGAGCAACGTGGTCGGGCGCGTCACTGTCGGGCGAGTCACTGCCGGGCGCGTCGCTGCCGGGCGCGTCGCTGCCGGGCGCGTCGCTGCCCCACGGGTCCCTACCCGGCGGGCTCGCGCTCGCGCTCGACGATGCGCCGCCGCTCGCGGGCACCGGGCCGCCCTCCGTCTCCGCGACGAGCCGCGCGTACTCCGCGCGCACCGCGTCCGCGATCGCGGGGAAGCGCGCGACGTAGTGCTCGACCGCGCGCGCGCGCCCGGCGTCGCGATCGTCGAGCCACTCGTCGACGAAGTCGAACAGCGCCGCGTCGTCCGCCGACGGCTCGCCCGCGCCGCCCATCCTGTCGCCACCCTTCCCGGTCGTCACGCGTACAGCCTACGCGGGGCGGGGCGCGGATCCGCTCCCCCGGACGCGACTCGTGCCGCGGCCCCCCCCCTCGCGCGCGCCCCCGGTTCGGTCCGAACCCCGCCCCCCGAGTACAATCGGGGCGATGTCCGACTCCCCCGAGGACACCGCTCCCCCGCCGGACGGCCCGCTCGACACGCGCGGCCTCGCGCGCGCCGCGAAGGCCGGCGAGCTCGAGCGCTTCGGCGAGCTCGTCGAACGCCTCGCCCCCGCGCTCCTCACCTGGGCCCGCCTGCGCATCCGCCCCGCCTGGCGCGCGCACATCGACGAGACCGACGTCGTCCAGGAGGTCTGGTGCCGCGCCTGGCGCGCGTTCCCCGACTTCGACGCCGACGAGGTGCCCTTCCGCTACTGGGTCTTCCGCATCGCGAAGAACGTCCTGCTGGAGGCGTCACGGAAGTTGCGCGCCGGCGGCCCGGCGGCGGGGACGACGACGCGCTTGTTGATGCTGACGCAGGTCCCCGACGAGGCGACCGGGTTGACGCAACGCGTGCGCCGCGACGAGACGCTGGAGCGCTTCGCAGACTGGGCGCGCGAGCTGTCCGAGGAGGACCGCAAGCTGCTCGTGCACGTCGGCCTCGAGGGCTTGCCGCACGCCGAGGCGGCGGAGCGGTTGGGGGTGGGTGTCGAGGCGCTGTCGAAGCGCTGGCAGAGGCTGCGCGCGAAGATCGAGGCGCACCCGGTGCCGCGGGACCTGGTGGCGGTCTGATCAACCGACAGCCCCCAGCACTTCGTGCCTGGCATGAGTGATGAGGATTGCAAGCCGGAGCCAATCGGCGACCTAACCCGAAACCAGTGCCGGTTTCGATGGCCAGCACCGCTCAGAAGCGGGCCCTAGTGGCTATCTAAGGTCACAGCTCGGGTTATCTCCGGCGACGACTACGGCACGATTCGGACAATCGAGAGCTCCCTCCTCGACGGGCTGCCCACCGGTACCCGGGGGATGAACTACCGCTCAGGAACGAATCATGAGCGCAGTCCATGATGTGTTCTCACACTCGCGAAACGCAAGCCCTGCCTGCTGAATGCCACTTCGTCGCCCCCTCGGCGCGGCAGGGCAAACGCTCCACACCTTGAGTAACTAACCCAAACCAGAGCGCCATCGCTGCACACCTCCAGACATTCTGGCGGTCTACAGAGAAATCACTCGTTACCTACTTGCTCGCGCAACTGCTCGCACCCCAACTAGGGCGCCCAACAACAACTAGCGCACCCAACATGAGCGCCAACGCCAATTGCATTCACACCAGAGAGCAAGCGCATGCTCAACGCGCAGAGACGCCGCAGAACGCCATATAATGAATTCCAATTCCAGCAGCACCACACTTACAACACTTGCAATCACAATCGGAGCACTGGCGTGCGGAAGTAGCGACAACGACTCGACCGGAACCACAAGCGGAACTGGCAGCCAAGGCGAGAACTGTCCCTCACCAGGCACAATGGGAGACCTCGAAACCGAACTCCAGTACTTCCTGACGAATGGAGACGGGAGAGTTACCACATTTGACGACCCATCCAACTCTGACCGATCCGCCACACCGATCGAGGGGTCAAGCTGCAGTTATAGAATCCGCTACAACAGCACGCAGCTCACCCAAGCCGGGCCATGGGTTCTGGAATTCTTCCTAAGGCACGAGTTTGGGCACGCGTTCCACCAGCACGAGACAATCGGCGTGGACCGCAGAATGCAGGAACACGAAGCAGATGCATACGCCACACGGATGCTTTACCACCAGTTCGGCTCTGCATCCGCGCAGGCCATGGTTAATTGGTTTTCAGGCACCGGCGCCCCGCCTGACGCGACCCACCCTTCCCACGCCACGCGAGCGCTGTACATGAGCGACGTGCTATCCAGGGTTCAATCAACACCAAGCTCAATCCCCACGCCGCCCCCCACAACCGCGTCAGTCACTGTCAACAACCCATTTGGCCAAACAGTCAATGTCTACATAGATGGCGCGTACGCCGGATGGCTCTTCCCTGGAAACTGGAACTTCGCCGTTCTGCCTGCTGACTACCTCGTCGGTGATTCGCATTACATCGAGGCCCGTAGCGCCCATACCGGGTTCTCGATTCATGGCTCGTGGGGGCTTCTGTACGGCGGGCAACAGTATTCCTGGCCCTAGCAGCGATCATACTTGCGACTTCACCACCGAGACGAGACATCCCCATCCCGAGGACCGACCTTCAGCTCCAGCGCTCGCTCCCTCAGGAACTGCAACTCCCCGAACCCGACTTCCTAGCAGATGGGAAGGTTGCGGAATAGCCAGCGAGTCTGCGCTAGCATCTTAAAGTGGAGCCCCATCAAGGAGCCATGAGTGTGCTGACCCGCTGCCACTCTCGTCAGCTCATCTCTGGACCGGAGCTAGCCCAAGAGGCACTGCCCGCGTCTCTCATGCTGCTGTTGCGTTCTCTTGCTTTGGGATCTGCGCAATCTCCTCAACCAACGCCCCCACGATCCGCCCCGCGGCCCGGCCGTCGCCGTACGGGTTCCGTGCTCCGCTCATCGCGGCGTGCGCGTCGGCGTCGAGCAGCAGGTCCTCCAAGCCGCCGACGATCTTCGTCGGGTCCGTCCCCACCAGCCTCACCGTTCCGGCCTCGACGGCTTCGGGGCGTTCGGTCACCTCGCGGGTCACCAGGACGGGTTTCCCCAGCGACGGCGCTTCCTCCTGCACGCCGCCCGAGTCCGTCAGCACGAGGTCCGCGCGGCACATCGCCCAGACGAAGGGCTCGTAGTCGAGGGGCTGCAAGAGGTGCACGTTCGGCAGCTTCGCCAGGTGCTCGAAGACCGGGCCCCGCACGTTCGGGTTCAGGTGCACCGGGTACAGGAACTGCCAGGTCGGGTGGCGTTCGGCGGCGGTGCGCAGGGCGGTGCAGAGGTCCTGGAAGCCGCGGCCGAAGCTCTCGCGGCGGTGGCCGGTGACCAGGACGACCTTGCCGCGGCCCTGGTCCAGGCGCAGGGCGAGGTCGGCGCCGAAGTGGTCGACGAAGGTCGCGGCGTCGCAGCCCTCGACGCGGTCGCGCACGTGGAAGAGCGCGTCGATCACGGTGTTGCCGGTGACGCGCACGTCGGCGGCGTCGACGCCTTCGGCGAGCAGGTTGCGGCGCGCGCCGTCGGTCGGGGCGAAGTGGTGCTTCGTGACGAGGCCGACGAGGCGGCGGTTCAGCTCCTCGGGGAACGGGCGCGAGAGGTCGCCGGTGCGCAGGCCCGCCTCGACGTGGCCGACGGGGACGCCCTCGTAGAACGCCGCCAGGCCGCCGGCGAAGCAGGTCGTCGTGTCGCCGTGCACGAGCACGACGTCGGGCTTCTCGGCGCGCAGCACGTCGCGCAGCCCCAGCAGCACCTTCGACGTCACGTCGAACAGGTCCTGGCCCGGCGCCATCACGTCCAGGTCGTGGTGCGGTCGGGTCTCGAACAGGTCGAGCACCTGGTCCAGCATCTCGCGGTGTTGCGCCGTGACGCAGACGCGCGACTCGACGTCGGGGCACGCGTCGAGCGCGCGCACGACGGGCGCCATCTTGATCGCCTCGGGGCGCGTGCCGAAGACGCTGAGGACGCGGGTCACAGGTAGAGCCCTCGCGTGTCGATCAGGATCTTCTCCTGCAACACCTCGCGCGGGACGCGGGCGAAGGTCTTGTGGTCGACCAGCACCAGCACGATGTTCGCGCGGGCCAGCGCTTCGTCCAGGCGCGTCAGCGCGAACTCGGGGTGCGACTCGAGGTGCGGTTCGACCACGAGCAGCTCCCCCACCTCGCGCTGTTGCAAGCGCCGCACGATGTCGACGGCCGGCGACGAGCGCAGGTCGTCGACGTTCGCCTTGAACGACAGGCCCAGGCACGCGATGACCGGCTCCTTGACCTGACTCGCGCGCGCGGTGACGCGCTCGACGACCCAGTCGGGCTTCGCGTCGTTCACCTCGCGCGCGGTGCGGATCAACCGCGCCTCGTCGGGCGCGCCGTCCACGATGAACCACGGATCGACGGCAATGCAATGACCGCCGACGCCGGGCCCCGGCTGGTGGATGTCGACGCGCGGGTGGCGGTTCGCCAGGCGGCGCAGCTCCCACACGCTGACGCCCCACTTCGCGGCGACCAGGCTGAGCTCGTTCGCGAACGCGATGTTCACGTCGCGGAAGGAGTTCTCGGTCAGCTTGACCAGCTCCGCGGTGCGCGAGTCGGTGGCCAGCACCTCGCCGCGCACGAAGCCCTCGTAGAACTCGACGGCGACCTCGGTCGACGCCTGGGTGACGCCGCCGACGATGCGGTCGTTCTCGACCAGCTCGACCAGGATGCGGCCGGGCAGGACGCGCTCGGGGCAGTACGCCAGGTGCAGGTCCACGCCGACCTCCAACCCGCTCTCGGCCAGGATGCGCGCGACCGTGTCGTCGGTCGTGCCGACCGGGCTGGTCGACTCCAGGATGACCAGGTTGCCGCGGCGCACGTGCGGTACGATCGCGCGCGCGGCGGCCTCGACGGCGGACAGGTCCGGCGACTTGTCGTCGTGGATCGGCGTGGGGACGGCCAGCACGAAGACGTCGGCCGGGCCGGGTTCCGTCGCGGCGCGCAGGCGCCCGCTCTGCACCGCGGCCTGCACCATCACGTCCAGGTCGGGCTCGACGATGTGGATCGACCCGGCGTTGATCGTCTCGACCACGCGCTCGTCGATGTCGACGCCGCGCACGCGGTGGCCGCGCGCGCCCAGCAGCGACGCGGTCGGCAACCCGATGTAACCGAGCCCGACGACGCACACGTCCTTCGCGCTCGGCCGCGCTCCGGCCAGCGGCGTGCCGATCGGCGCGCCGGGGTCCGCGTGGGTCGAAACCGGTCCTGCGATCGCGCCTTGCGCTTCAAGCCGCGTCGCGGCTGCCGTACCCGTATCCATAGCCATATCCGTACTTGTTCTCCCCGCGCGTCGGGCGCGCGGCGTTCAGGACGGCGCCGATCAGGTTGGCGCCGACGCGTTCGAGCTTCTTCACCGCTTCCGCCACCACGCCGTGCGACAAGCGACCGTTGCGCACGACGAGCAACACCCCGTCGAGCCGCGCCGCGAAGCCGTCCAGGTCCGCGACCGCCAGGGCCGGCGGCACGTCGAAGACGACCAGGTCGTACGACTGCTTCAGCTCGTCGAGCAGGCGCAACATCGCCTCGCCCGCGAGCAGGTCTCCGGGGTTCGCCGGCTGCTTGCCGGCGGGGATCAGGTCGAGCCCCGCTTCGACGCCCGCGTGCACGCAGTCGCGCCACGCGGCCTCGCCGCGCAACACCTCGGACACGCCGGGGCCGCGGTCGGTGTCGAGGTAGCGGTGCGTCGACGGACGGCGCAGGTCGGCGTCGACCAGCACCACGCGCTTACCGCCCTGCGCGAACGCCAGCGCCAGGTCGACGTTCGTCGTCGACTTGCCCTCGCCCTGCGTGCAGGACGTGAACGCCAGCGCGCGCAGCTCCTCGGCGCCGGACAGCGCGAACTTCAGGTTCGCGCGCACGGACCGGTACGCCTCGGCGGCGGCGCCCTCGGGGTCGTCGCGCAACGCCAGGAAGTCGGCGCCGGCGCCCTTCACCTTCGTGCGACCGCGGCGGAAGTCGGGGATCGCGCCGAAGACCGGCAGGCCGGACGCTTCCTCGAGCTCCGCGCTGGAGAACACGCCGCGGTCGGTGCTCTCGCGCAGGAACGCGAGGCCGGCGGCGCCCAGCAAGCCGACGATCGCGCCCAGCGCGACGTGCACGGGGACCGACGGCCCCTCGCGGCGGCGCGGCGGAACGGCGACGTCGATGAACTCGGCGGACGCGGTCGTCGCGGCGCGCGTGATCTCCGCCTCCTTCTGGTTCGCCATCAGGAACTTCACGATCTCCGCGTGGCTCTCCAGGCGGCGCATCGGGTCGGCCAGCAGGCGTTGTTCCTCCGGCAGCTCCGCCAGGCGCGCCTCGACGCGCGCGATCTCGGCGTCGAGCCCCGCGGCGCGTTCGCCCAGCCCCGCGCGGCGCCCGGCGACGTGCGCCAGCGTCTTCGCGCGCAAGCTGTCGGTCGCGCCGTCGATCAGCGCGCCCTCGCCGGCGGGCATGCCGTCGACGCGCTCGCGGTAGCTCGCCAGCAACGCCTGGTACTCGTCGATCTGCGCGGCCAGGCCCTCGGCGCGCGCGGCGAGCAGCGCCAGGATGCGGTCGCGCAGGTCGTCCAGCTCCGCCTGGCCCTTCGTGATCGCGGGCAGGCCCTCCTTGAAGTCGCGGCGCAGCTCGCGCAGGTGCGCCTCGACGGCGGTCCACTGCGCCAGGTACGACTGCATCAACGCGTCGCTCTTGCCGGCTCCGACCGTGTCGGACAAGCCGCCGAAGACGCTCGTGTCGCCGGCCTCGAGGCGCGCGACGATGCCGTTCAGGCTCGCGAGTTGCACGTTCAAGACCTGCATCTCGCCGGTCCACTCCAGCAGCTTCTGCTCGACCATCGCGCGGTACGCGCTGGCGTCCTGGCGCTCCAGCAGGTCGCGCTCGGTGGACAGGCGCGCGATCGTCTCGACGTAGTTGCCGACGATCGGATCGGCCAGCTCCTCGCCCAGGCGCGACAGCGCGGCGAAGTCGCCCGCGTGCAGCTGCTCGAGCGCGTCGTCCAGCGCGCTGGTCGACAGGCGCAGGCGCACGCGCTCCAGCTCCAGCGTCGACAGCTCGGCGATCAACGCCGCGGCGGTCTCGGACACGTCGACCGCGCCGGGGTTCTCGCGCTGCAAGGCGACGACCTCGCGCTCGGCGGCCGCCAGCATCTCGAGCTGCTCGGTCAGCTGGTCCTCGATGAACCCGACCGTGCGGCGCGCGCGTCGCTCGCTGCGCGCCTCGTTGCGGTCCAGGTAGTTCCGGCAGATCGCGTTCGCCGTACGCGCGGCGCGCACCGGATCGGTGTCCGTGTACGTCAGGCGGATGACGCCCGAGTTGCGCTCCGTCTCGCGGGCGCGGGTGTTCTCCATCACGCGCTCGACCGCTTCTTCGCGCGGCAGGTGGCGGACCAGGAAGGTGCGCCCCGCGACGTCGCCGCGCGCGTCGACGCGCAGCGTCATGCCGGCGTATTCGATCGGCGCGCCGGGCGCGTAGTCGTACTCGCGCTCGTCGGCGCCGCCCAGGCCCAGCGCGGCGATCGCGCGGTCGGTCGAGATCGCGACGCGGTCCGCCGACAGGAAGCGCACGCGCAGGCCGAAGCGCTCGTGCGCCGCGTCGCCCGCGTCGATGGACACGTCGGCGCCGGCGCGCTCGAACGACGGCGCGCCGCCCGTGAACGTGCCCAGGAAGGCCGGGATCGGCCGATCCGCGCGGTCGTCGGCCCACTGGGACAGGTCCAGGTGCCGCTCGTGGTCGTCGCGCGCCGGGTCCGCCGCGCCGTCGCGCGCGACGACGTCCTCCGCGACGCTGCGCGAGGTCAACACCTGCAACTCGCTCGCGGCGGCCGGCGCGCTGGTCAGCGCGGCCAGCTCGCCCAGCACGCCCGCGGACCCCTGGTCGCCGTCGAGCAACAGGGTCGCGTCGGCGCGGTACACCGGTTCCTTCGTCGCGACGAGCGCGAGGCCCAGCAGGCCGCCGACGACGCACCCGCACGCGACGAGCCGCGCGTGGCGCGCGAGCACGTCCCGCACCTCCACCCAGCTCACGCCGTCCCGGTCTTCGTCACGTCCGCCGAACATCATCCCCCTGTCACTCCGAGACGCGGTCCTCGATCAGGATCAGGCTGGCGATGGAACTGAGCGACGACGACACGCCGACGAGGTACGGCAGCACCTCCTCGCTGAACCCGCCCGCGCCGCTGCGGCGCACGAACAGGAAGTCGTTGGGGCGCACGGCGACCAGGCCCTGCGTCTCCAGGCTCTCGCCGTCGAAGAAGCGCGCGACGGCCTGTTCGCCCTCCACGCGCAGCAACACCACCTCGTCGCGGTTCGCGCGGGCCGTGAAGCCCTCGCCGAACGACAGCGCCTGGTAGACGGTGAGCGGTCGGTCGAGGACGTACGCGCCCGGCGCGTTCACCTCGCCGTAGACGTAGAAGCGCCGCGACGCGATCTCGACCAGCGACAGGTCGATGCGCGGCTCCTTCAGGTACTCGCCGAAGGCCTCGGTGATGGCGGCGCGCGCCTCGTCCAGCGTCATGCCGTCGACCGACACGGGCCCGACCAGCGGCATCGACAGCTTCCCGTCCGGCCCCACGCGCACGCCGACGAAGTTCGACGTCAGCGGCGTCGACAGCTCCGGGTGGTCGTGCACGTCCACGCGCAGCACGTCGTGCGGGCCCAGGCGGAAGTCGTCGTGCACCGCGGGCTGGTCGGCCGGCGCGGGCAGGGCGACGGACTCGGCCACGGGCGCGCTGGAGCAGGCGGCGAGGGCGAGGGCCGCGAGCGCGAAGGCCGCGCGGCGGAAGCCCGGCCGGTGGGAGTTCGTGGAGCGGTGGATCGGGCGCAGCATGGAGGGATCGCGGGCGGGGCCCGGCGGGTCCTCCCGGTATCGAGTCGATGCGGCTCCCCCTTGTGCCTCCGGCGCCGCGGGCGTCCCTCAGGCTGGAATCCGGGCTTCGGAGGCCCGTCTCGCCGCGCGGGCGGCGGTCGCCGCGCGGCCCGGCGCCCCCTCGCTCGCGCGCCCCGGAGCGGACCGCCCGTCCCCGCCGCGGGAATCCCCCGCTTTCCGCCGACGGGCGCTCATGCCCCGCGCCGGTCCCGCCGAGAACCCTCCACGGACGAGCGAGTGCAGGCCACCCACCTGCGTCCCCGCAACCCTCGCCCGTCCTCGAGGGCTCCCCCTCGATCTCTCTTCCTTTCCGCGCCGCCGGTCCGGTCGCTTCCCCGCGCCGGGCCGGCGGACCTCTTCCCGGAGACCCCGCCCCAGGCCGCCATGACGAGTTGGATCCTCGGCGACGTCCACGGTTGCGCCGACGAGCTCGCGGAGCTGATCGAGCGCCTGGGCCTCGGCCCCGACGACCGCCTCTACTCCTGCGGCGACCTGTTCCACCGCGGGCCGGACCCGGCGGGCGTGATGGACCTCCTGCGCGAGACGGGCGTGCGCTGGGTGTTGGGCAACCACGAGCGCGCGGTGCTGCGACGCACGGGGCTGGCGCCGCGGCGCGCGGACGCCGCGGACCGGCCGAGCGCGCGCGAGGACTTCCCGGAGCTCGACGAGGCGGACCTCCTGGGCGACGGGCGGCTCGCGTGCCGCGTCGCGCCCGAGCGCCGCGCCGACCTCCTGCGCTTCCTGCAGACGCACGACGGCTACCAGCTGTCCAGCGCGGACCTCGCCGAGGCCGGCCCCACGACCGACGGCCGCCCCTGGCGCATCGTGCACGCCGGCGTGTCGCCGCGCGGCGCGGCGGAGAGCTCGGTCGACTGCCTGACCAGCGTGCGGCGGCTCGAGGGCCGCGGTCGCCCGTGGTGGTACGAGCGCTACGACGGGCCCGAGCTGGTGCTGTTCGGCCACACGCACTCCAAGCTGCCGCGCGCGCACCGCGCCGGCGGCCGGCTGCTGGCGCTCGGCCTCGACACGGGCTGCGTGTACGGCGGGCGGCTCAGCGCGTACTCGCCGGAGCTGGACGAGCTCGTGGCCGTGCCCGCGCTGGCGCGCTACGCCGGCTGAGCGCCGCGATCCCCTCTCAACGCGAGCGAGCCGGCGTCACCGCCGGCTCGTTCACGTTCGGAGGCCGTCCGCGCGGTCGCGGCGGCCGGGGTGCGGGCTACAGCACCGGCTCGCCGGTCGACGGGTCGACGATCGTCAGGCCCATCTCGTCCTTGAACCACTCGGTCGAGGCGAAGCTCGAGGTCAGGAAGTCCATGCGCGCTTCCTGCGACAGGCGCGTCTCCGCGGACGCGACGTCGGCGGGATCCAGCTTGGTCGAGATGTCCGCGTCGCGCGTGCCCTCGAGGCGCACGAGGAAGGCGTAGGTGCCCTGCGGGTTCGCGGCGGCCGGGGCGATCTGGCCGTCCTCCAGCTGGTACAGCGGGCTGCTGCGGAACAGGTACTCGATGACGGCCTTCTCCAGCTCGCCGTCCGCGTCGGTCAGCGGGGCCGTGCGCGACTCGTCGCGGCGCATGTAGTCGCGGCGACGCGGCTCGAAGCCGCGGTTCACGGCGGCCTCGCCGAACTTCTCCGTGTCGACGGTCAGCACCCACTCCTCGGTCGAGTCGACGGGGCGGTTGCCGAGGACGTCGCGCACCTGCTCCAGGCGCAGCACGGCGACGCTGGACATCTTCTCCTTCACCCACTCCTCGGCGACCTGCTCCTGGATCTCGGAGAAGTCGGGCAGCGAGGACTCGACGCGGTCGATGACGCGGGAGAGCACGAGCTGGCTCTTGTCGACGACGATGCGGTTCGACATGACGCCCTT
>JAUHYB010000366.1 GCA_030426745.1 bacterium | reverse complement strand
CGATAGTCGATCACGTCGCCCGACTTCGCCCAGTCCGCGATCCCGCCGGCGATCATCGATCCGACGATGATGCCGATGCCGATGATCACGAGGTTGAACAGGTTCTGCGCGCTGGCGCGGACGTCGGGCGTCGTCTCCTCGTCGACGATCATGAAGGCGACGAAGATGAAGCAGCCGAAGCACAGGCCGTGCAGCGAGATGCCCAGCAGCAGCGTCGTCATCGTCGGCAACGGGATCGCGTCGACGTGGGCGAACAGCGCCATGCGCGCCGCGTAGGCCGCCAGGCCGATGCCCAGCAGCGCCTTGCGCGACAACCGCTTCGCCAGGAGCGGGATCAACGCGATCACCAGCACCTCGGACATCTGCCCCACCGTCATCAACCCGCCGCCGCCGACGCCGAAGATCGCCTTCGACCACTCCGGCGCCGCGAGCTGTCGCGCGCCCAGGAAGGCCTCGGTGTGCACGAAGTAGAACTGGTGGATGCACGACAGCGGCACCGCGAGCAGGAACAGCTGCCACAGCGGCGAGCGCTTGACCTCGCCGATCGCCTCGAAGGTCGCGTTCGACTGCTTGCCCTCGACCGGCGGCGTGTGCGGCAGCGTGAAGCAGTAGACGCCCATCAGCGCGCCGAGGATCGCGGACAGGCGGAAGGCGTCGGCCTTGCCGGCGACCTGCGCGGCGGCGAGCGCGTCACCCGAGAGTCCGGCCGGCGAGTGCTGCGCCGCGAGCCACTGCCCCATCGCGAGCCCGACCGCGATCCACCCGAGCGTCCCCCACAACCGCACGCGCCCGAAGTCGCGGTCGCGGTCGGGCAGGTGGTGGAACGCCAGGCTGTTCGTCAGCGACAAGGTCGGCGCGTAGACGAACCCGTACACCAGCGAGATCACCAGGAAGCCCGAGTAACTCTCGACGCTCGCGAGCGTCCACACGAGCACCGCGCCCACGAGGTGCGAGATGCCCAGGAAGCGCTCGGTCGCGAACCAGCGGTCGGCGACCTGCCCGGCCAGGAACGGCCCGACGATCGCGCCCACCGCGCCGGCGGCGAACATCGTCCCGATCTGGTCGCCGGTCATCCCGCGGTGCCCGGCGAGGAACGACCACAGGAACGGCAGCCACGCGCCCCAGATCGCGTACTGCAGGAACATCATCAGCGACAGGCGCGCGTTCAACGACGTCGACAGCGGCGGGGCGGCGGGCGTGGCGTTCATGGGCGAGGTGACAGGATCGACGTGAGGGGGTGACGGCGCGCGCGAACGGAGACGGCTACTCCGCGAAGGCCGCGTCGAACGCGCGGTCGGAGGGCGGGAAGTCGATGCGTCGCACGAAGGCGGCGGCCTCGGCCGCGCCGTGTTCGCGGTCCATCCCCGAGTCCTCCCACTCGACCGACAGCGGGCCGGCGTAGCCGACGCGGTTCAGCTCGCGCACGATCGCCTCGAAGTCGACGCGGCCGTGCCCGGGCGAGCGGAAGTCCCACGCGCGCTCGGCGTCGCCGAAGTCCGCGTGGCCGCCGAACACGCCGATCGCCGTCGGCTCGTCGGACCACCACACGTCCTTGACGTGCACGTTGAACACGCGGTCGCCGAACTCGCGCAGGAAGCCGACGACCGACACGTTCTGGTAGGCGAGGTGCGACGGATCGAAGTTGAAGCCGAAGCGCTCGTGCCCGCCCACCGCCGCCAGCGCGCGCCGCGTGGTCGCGATGTCGAAGGCGATCTCGGTCGGGTGCACCTCGAGCGCGAAGTGCGCGTCCGCTTCCGCGAAGGCGTCCAGGATCGGCGTCCAGCGCCGCCCGAAGTCGGCGAAGCCCTCCTCGATCATCGCCGGCGTGACCGGCGGGAAGGAGTAGAGCAGGTGCCAGATCGACGAACCGGTGAAGCCGTTGACGACCGCGCGCCCGGTCTTCGCCAGCACCGCCTTCACGTCGTCGGGCGCCGCGTCGAAGAACCGCCGCGCCGCGCGCGCGGTGCGCTTCATCTCCTCCGCGGCGCGCTGCCGCACGCCTTCGGGGTCGCCGTCGCCCCAGACCGCCTCGGGCAGGATGGAACGGTGGCGCTCGTCGATGTTGTCGCACACCGCCTGGCCCACCAGGTGGTTGGAGATCGCGTAGCTCCTCACGCCGCAGTCGGCGAGGAGCTCCCACTGCGCCGCGCAGTAGCCGTCGTCCTCCAGCGCGCGGTCGACCTCGAAGTGGTCGCCCCAACACGCCAGCTCGAGGCCGTCGTAGCCGAAGTCGCGCGCCTTCCGCGCCAGGGTCTCGAGCGACAGGTCGGCCCACTGGCCGGTGAACAGGGAGACGGGGCGAGGCATGGGCGGGGTCGGCGGCGCGCGCTGCGTTCGGAGGGAGCGGACTGGCGAGGGTCCGAGAGCGTAGCAGCCGCGCCGCGACTTTCCGCGGACGGACCGCCGCGCGGCGAGAGCGCGGACCCCGCGGATCGAGCCGCGCCCCCGCCGTCAGTCGACGAGGCCCATGCGGCGCCCGTTCGGCGGCGCCGCGGGCAGCGCGCCCGTGCCGCGCCACTCGATCGCGGTGACGCGGTCACCGGCCGCCGAGCCGAGCGCCGCCATGACCGGCGTGCTCGCGTCCAGGTCGCCGAAGCGCACGACGCGCTCGCGGTCCCCCGCGCGCAGCACGAGCTCCGCGTCCGCGCCGAGGCGCAGGCCGTCCGGCCCGCAGAGCAACGCCGCCAAGCGCCGCGTGTCGAGCGGCTCGTCGATCGCCGCGCGCAGGCGCCACGCGCCGTCCGCGGCGGGCGCCTCGTCGAAGCGCAACACCCGCGCGCGCGGCGCGACCTCGTCGGGCGACGGCCCTTCGGTCACGACGCGCACGCCGACGATGCGCAGGGCCGCGTCGCCCTGTCCGTGGGCGAGGACCTCGACCGCGGGCGCGCCGGCGGCGCCGGTGACCAGCGGCAACACGACGCGGTCCGCGCCACGCGGCCAGTCCGCGCGCATGCGCACGTCGCCGATCCGCACGTCCAGCATCGGACGCGTCCCGCGCGACTCGCCGCGGACCTCGAGCGCCACGACGCCGTCGCCGCCGTGCGCGATCGCGCCCGCCGGTAGAGCGCCGACGCGCGCGGGTTCGTGCCCGCCGACCTCGACCCACTCGGCGCCGGCGAACGCGCTCGCCGTCTCGAAGCCCGCGGCGGTCGGCACCCGGCTGACGAACGGGGGCAGGAGGTCCGCCAGCGCGCGGCCGAAGCTGTCCGGCAAGCGCACGTAGCCGTCCTCGTCGCCCGCGAAGAACAGCTGGTGGATCGCGAACTCGACCAGGATCAGGTCCAGCTCGGGGAAGTCCGCGCGGCGGCGCAGCAGCTCGTGCAGCGGCTGGCCGAAGTTCGCGGCGGACATCGAGCCGTTCAGCACCGGCTCCTGGCTGAAGTGCACGAGGTAGGTCGGGAAGACCTTGCCGTCGGTGAAGCTGGTGCCGCTGATCGCGATGCGGCCGCCGGCGCGGCCCGACGCGAGCTCCGGCGGGAAGCGCCGCGCCGGCCCCTCGCGCATCTCGACCGTGTAGTTGTGCAGGCCCTGGCGGCGCAGCTCGCGCAGGCGCTCGCCCGCGAGGTGCACGTCCATGTACGGCAACAGGTCGAGGCG